>DASWEH010000017.1:0-9132 GCA_036394895.1 Anaerolineales bacterium | reverse complement strand
GGACTGATAAATTGATGTCGAGCGAACATCTTTTAGTCCCATGACCTCTTGAATTGTTTCCGGACTTGTTCTCTTGGCTATGTGCTGGGCTCCAAATGTATGCCTGAGAGTTTGAACAGTAGCTCTGCCAACTTCCGCCTTTTGTAAGTACTTTCTGAACATCTTCTGTACTCCCCTTTCCCCTATGGGTTCACCAAATCTATTTGAGCTTGCCCGGATTTAGTGGACACAATTAATGTCCGTGTTGCTGCTCGAACTCCACTGGGCTGAGGTAGCCGAGGGTGGAATGCAAGCGCTGGCGATTGTACCAAACCTCAATGTATTCAAAGATCGTGGTGCGTGCGAATGTATGGGTGGCAAATTGGTTCGTCACACATTCGGTTTTCAGGGTGCCGAAGAAACTTTCCGCGACCGCATTGTCGTAACAGTTGCCAACCCTGCTCATGCTCAGTTGGATATTCATGTTTGCCAAGGTGCTCAGATAGTCAGCACTGGTGTATTGGCTGCCCTGGTCTGAGTGATGAAGTAACGATGCCTCTGGCTGACGGGTCTGCAATGCCATGTCCAAGGCCGTTTCCACCAGGGCGGTATTCATTTTGTGGTACTGACAGTCAGCCATCAGATTGAAGCCGCAGGATTACCCGGGGCTTCCCTTTTGTTTGCTTTCAAGTGGCCATCAGTTATATATACCCTCGACATACTTGCCTGGGATTGGTTTTTTGCCCTTTCAATGCTTTTTGCAGCCCCTGTTTTTAAAACAGGCAAATTGGAGCGAACAGTTAGGTTTTTTATGATCGCTAGCGGCGTGCTTTCTCTTTTAGGCTTACTTGGTATACCGCCTGCCAATATGAACGTGCGCAATATCGGTATCGTTGGATACACAATAGTTGCACTGGTAGCATTTCTCCTCATGGGAAGAGTTTTCAGACGCAGTAGTCCGCAGACCAATACTATTTGATCCCTTGCCGCGAATTAGGTCGCATTGTCGAAAGCAACCATACTAATAATCCAATTGAGAGGACTGTAAGTGTGCCAATGGGTCCGACTACACTCCATGCTGCTTCTTCTCCGCGCATCGATTGAACAACGGGCGTAATGAGAATTGGTATACCTGTAAGTAGAAGAAAAATGATGGCTGATGGAGCAAGGGTGTAGGCAAGCGGCTTTCTTTTGAGAAGCAAAACGCCAATCAATAAAACTGCCGGAAGGAAAAACGCCAAATCAAGGATGTGAACTGGGTTTGTAGGTAGAGCCATGTCGACTAGACTCTGAGGTCTAGCGCCTGAAAGAAGGGCGGGAACATCTTCAGAAAGCCAAAGAAGACCAAATAAAATCGCTGTGATAATCAAAAACCATGCAACTACTTTGATGGCACGGCTGTTTGTAAAATATGATTTGACTGCATCGTGATGAACCGCTGTAATGCCCCCAATGAGCGCATAAAGACTAATGCCAAGTACCGCGACCCACAACAGGAAAAGGGGCCCGAAGGGTATCGAAAAGGTATAGATCACATAGTTGTAGACTGTAAACGTAAGAACACCCAGCCAGCTAAGATAAGCCCGCAAAGAACCGCGTAAAGAAAGCACGGCAAGTATTAACCATGCTGGTGCGACAACCAACAAATTGGCGATATCTTGAGCGAGTGCTTGCGGAAAGAATACAGGTGTAAGACTTGCATAGATGCTTTTTACAGACAGGGAAATAATATTGCCCACCAAAGCCAATATAACTGCTACTACGGAGAGCCACAACCAAACAGTAGCATCCTTTGAAATGATTTTTGGTTCATCTTGTCTTGTTGGTATTGTCATTTTTCTCCAATCTTTTTCCTGGCTGACTTTCTCTAATCGGAAATCATATATCAAATTCCCCGCCTATTTCAGTGACATTTGTCATATTAAAGAAAGACAACTAGTTTTTAGAGGCTTTGAAAATAATAAAAGTGGAGCAGAAAAACGATCCTTTTAAAACTGGAACAGAAGAGGACACGTTCGTCAATGCAATGATGGTCGCTCTTCTTTTGATGGAAACAAGGGACCGGCATTATAGATCGGAAAACAAAAATCCGGATAAGCGTGGTGATTAAATACGAACTTAAATCTGATGCACTTTTTTAGGAACTGTTACCGGTGCACCACATCTTTCATTTTATCGAGCAGAAAATCGATTAGATAATGATTCACTTCCTCCGCCGCATCGAGCTGCACCCAATGGGTGGCTTCGGGGAAAAAAATCAGATTGCCCTTGTCAACATAATCCATACTTGGACGCGCCATGCGGTGACTGAGTGCAAAATCCTTCATACCCCACATCATCAAGGTTGGAACTTTGATGCGTGGATCTTTGGGTACGGCTGGTTGAAAGCGAATGACGGCGCGATACCAGTTGATCATAGCAGTCATTGCGCCAGGCTGGGACCAAGCTTCCTTATACTTCTCAATATCTTCATTCGTGAAGGTGTGAACCTTCCCGCTACCACGCAGTGCACGTTCCCCACCACGCCAATTGTCTGCGCGCATACCTGCTTCGGGAAGCCACGGCAATTGAAAGAAGAAGACATACCACGAGCGGCGAATTTGTTCGAGATCACGCATCAGAAATCTTCGCATCACAGCCGGATGCGGCACATTCATAATGCTCAGGCGATGCAAACGTTCAGGATATTTATTTGCCAGCACCCATGCCACAACTGCGCCCCAATCATGCCCTACGAGATTGACCTTTTCGTATCCCAGCGCGTCAATCAAACCGATGGTGTCTTCTACCAATGTGTAAACTTCGTAACTCTTTACACCTTTCGGTTTGTCGCTCAGGTTATATCCACGTTGGTCAGGGACAACGACCCTGCATCCAACCTCCACCAACGCGGGGATTTGTTTAAGCCATCCTCGCCAATAATCTGGAAATCCGTGTAGGAGGATTACTGGAATGCCGCTTTGCGGACCGGCCATTATCGTATGAAGCCGAATCCCATTCGTCGTAATAAATGTTTCTTCGAGTTTAAAATTATCCATTTTGAGTAAGTTTCGAGGGGGAAATAATAAACCTCTTGGTCAGAACCCAGCCGTTTTGTGGGTTGTGTTTACCCATACCAAAATTCAGGAAAGCCATGCAATAACATAACAGGGACCCCACTTTTCGGTCCCGCCTGTACGACATGTAATTGAATGCTGTTGGTCCTTACATAACAATGTTCAAGTTCCATCAATAATCTATTGATCTCCATCAAACGAGGCGAGATTGTACCAGACATGAGTTCCAACTTCATCTTCATCATATTTCCTTAGAATAGGAAACGTCAAATCATTGGTTGTTCGTATGCTTGGCGTGGGATAAGAAGATCAATCCTAATCAATTTTTAATCTTGACCTTGACAATGTGGAACATTTGTTCTACATTGGAATGAAAACAATATTCTGGAGAGAATATGTCCAAAGAAACCATTTTATATCAAGGCAACGTCCAAATTTATTTGCAGGGTGAGAAAGCTCTACTCCCGACTGGCTCAGAGCGTGACGATCAGATCGCTTACTTTATTGGTTCCAGGAAATCAAAACTGCTGATCCGAGACTTTCGTAAGCGACCCAGGCTTGCAGCGCAGCGCGGTCATTCCGGGATCGAGGGCATGGAATTTGCGGATGCCTTCAACCAACCCGCCTATGCGGAAGTGTCCATTGCCGGGAAAGGCAGTGAACCCGAAAAGATTGAGATCAATTTGCGCCCCACGGACGAACGAGAAGATTTTCCTGTTTTGTGGCTGGGGATCATGAATGACCTGATGATGCCCATGCTCGACATCGAATGGGAAATCCTGCGCCCGATCAACCCGGAAAAGATCGCCTTTACGGCAATGGTGAGATTTGATAAGAAGGAAACAGCCGCAGCGAGTTCAAAGTAATAGTATCTTTCCCAGTGAGACAAAATAAGATTACATTTTGTTGTCTTTACCGGACATCGAGGCAGGCTTTTGTTTTTGAGCTTTTGAAACTGTGATAAAAATCTTCGATACGCAATGCTGTCATATCTTCCAAAGGCTGTAACGATGAATATGGGAAAAAGCTGCCTCCGACAGGGGTAGTCGTCATCTTCTCCAAAGGCGTTCGATCGTCCGGGGCTTGTAAATAGAGTCTAAAACGCTCCAGATGGTCATCACGTGGACAGGTATGCAGTATGGGGTTTTTCTGGTCTTGCCTGACGACATTTATGTAAAAGTAGTGAATACCAAAACCCAGATGATCATAGAGTAACAATAGTTCAGCCTGGTTCCCTGAATCGGACTCGAACTGTCTCTGGGATTTTATAAGGATTCGTGAAGGCATGCCATATTGAGCAAGGATGTTTGAGAGAAAGTACGTCCGCGCTGCCTTTGCCATGGCTGGTGAATAACGAGGATCATCAGGTAAAAAAATATACTCCGCAGCGATAATATGCTCGATAAGACGCCCGGATCCTGAAAACGCTATTTCAAGATGGGGAATTTTATCCTTCACATGTGATTGGAAATCAAGGAAGCCCTGGCTGTCCGGGATATAGGCTTCGCGGAAATAGAGGGGTGCTTCCACGCTTCTGATTTCTTCCCACGTGGAAATGCCCGGTTGAATCCCGAAGAGACATGGTAATCTACAATGATTGTTTGTTTCGATCAGATTAAGCAAATAAGCTTCCTGTTCCTTTGGCAGCCATGTAGGGACAGGTGTAACAGGGGTCGTTGTGAATGGGATGGCTGTTGGGCTAGGAATGGGCGTAATTGTTATTGTTGGTGTAGGTATTAAAGTTGGTTCTAAAGTCTCAGGAACAGTTGTTGGGGAATTAACTTCACTTGGCGCACAACTGATTAGAAGTAGAAACACCAATAGAATCTGAATCTTTTTCATTTTTTGTTTCTTTGTGGCCCCTCTAATAATTCCCTCTAAAATACGCTGCGATCAAATCGGAAATATCCGCAGTCGTATTCTGGCGTGCGACGGCAAAGAAATCATACGCGGTGGCGCGACCTCTTCCATAACGGGAGGTGTAATCCTGCAGGAAACGGTAGAAGTCATCATCACCCATGCGATAGTTCAGGGCTTCGAGGAAATTCGCGCCATTGAGATACGCCGCATTGACATACGCCCTGAAACTTGGGCTATCATAGATCGTCGTATCTACATACCCCGAGGGACCAAACCAATTCACGCGGAAGTTCCACCACCAGTCCGCCGAGTTGGGATAGATATATTTGTAAAAGATCGCTTCACTATAGACTGCCATGGCTTCATCCAGCCAGGGTTCCATCGCCTGGTCGTTGCCCACCAATCCGAACCACCATTGATGTGCCATCTCATGCACGCCGATCGCGACGAGATTGCTGCGCGCCGAGCCATCATACTCGTTATAGAACTTTGTGGCGAGAAAGATCAGCCCATCATATTCCTGCCCATCGTTCAAATCCGCCTGCACAATGCTCAGACTTCCATACGGATAGGTGCCGAACTTGGCTTCGAAGAGACCCACTGCACGGGTTGCTGCATTCAGGATGGCCGCGCCTTCTGTTTCATAGCCAGGATAATAGTAGGAACGGATCTGCGCCGCGCCCGCGGTTGCATCGTACACCAGGAACTGATCGCTGGCTGAAAAGGCAAACGTGCGCGCCCCTATGAGACGGTAACGCGTCCATTCGCCATTGAGTTCAGGATCAGCCAATCCACTCGCCGCGATGACGACGCCTGTCTGTGTTGTCCTGATATTCACTTCGAAGTCAGAGGCATCATAGACAAGATGTTCGCCCAAAGAAGTGGGATCGTGCAAAAGCCATCCATTACTATATGGAACGACAAAAGGATACCAGTCCGTTAAGTTCACTTGATCCACGTCGAAACCATAGGGATGTTCTTTTATTTTCGCAGGAACCGAAATACGGAAACGCATGCTAAACGTGATCTGCGCGCCCGGCGCGAGACCTTGGGGCAAAGAGACGGTGAGTCGCTGCCCGTTGAGATCATAGGTCAATGGGTTTCCATCGAGCATGATGTTTTCGATGCTAAAGCTGCCTCTGAGATTCGGCTCCACAGCCATGACCATTTCGCCTAGTGCAATGCCCGTCTGGTTGGTGTAGCGAATTGTTTCATCCACCGCCATTTCATGGCCTGAATAATCCAATAATGCATACAACGTATATTGCGTCCGCGCCGAGGCAACCGGAGCCGTTGGCGAGGCAAGCGGTGTTGCCGTGAATTCAAGTGTAGGGAGCGGCGTGTCGGTGGGAGGCAGTGGCGTAAAGGTGGAAACAAGAGTCGGCGGGTCAACCGGAATTTGATTACCGATAGGTTGGAACGGCGTGGAGGTAGGCAAGGCGCTGGGGTTTGCCGTGACCAGCACAAGCGCGGGAGGCGCGGCGAGCGCAGAGGGTAACGAGCAGGCAGTGAGGAAGAAGAATAAAATTAGTAAGCGCAAAACGGAACGCGTCATAGGTTGGACCTGCCTGTGTTGCATCGAAGGCTTCATTTGTTAATAGGTGTTCTTAAAATATTTCGCAAGCAAATCGGTAATATCCGCGGCGGTGTGTTCATGGAACACGCGGAAGAAGTCCGCGCCCGTTGCGCGCTTGCCTGTGTATTGAATATAGTAGTCCTTGAGGAACGCAAAGAAGATCTCATCACCGACGCGCTGGCGCAGCTCTTCAAAGAAGCGCGCACCTGTCAGATAGACTTTATCCCAATACGGGCGCTGACCACCGCCATCGTAGATTTGCGTATCCACATCGCCAGCTTCCAGAAATTCAAAGTAACGATAGCCCCACCACCAATCTACGAGATCAGGATAGACTGATTCGTAATAGATGTGCTCACTATAGGTTGCCAGCGCTTCATCGAGCCAGGGTTCGAGCGCCTGATCGTTCGCGACCGCGTCGAACCACCACTGGTGGGCGGTCTCATGCGCGGCGATCGTGACAAGATAATTCTTCGGCGTGCCATCATATAAATTGAAATAATCGCGGCTGATGAAATAAAGCCCCGAGAATTCCATGCCGTCGTTGAAGTCGCCCTGCACGGCGGTCAACGTCTTGTGACGGTAGGGTCCGAAGCGTTCACTGTAGGTCTGCATGGCTTCGACAGTCGTTTGCAACATCGCTTCTCCGGGTGCATTGTAAATCCCAAAATAATAACTATAGACGGTCACATCCCCCACGGTTTGCGTAGCGACTTTGAAAAAATCGCTCATAGATAGTGCGAACGTCCGCCCCTCTTCCAGGACGAAGTGATGGTTCACCACCCCTGAAAGGGTGCCTGAAGGGGTCCCTGTCGGAGCGACATCTGCAACTTGAGGCTTGATCTCTTCGCCCGAAGCCGCAATCTGCGGATTTGCCCCATCGGTAAACGTGACGCTCACATCGAAGTCTGCGAGATCGTAGACAAGATGCTCCCCATAGAACCAGGGGTTATGCAACAACCAGCCCTGCCCTGGAATATAGGGTACTACGAACGGGTACCAATCCACAAAGTTGACCTGTTTCTCCGAATACCCGTAGATCTGCGGACGAATGTCGTTGGAGGCGTTTAGATAGGCCTGCATTTGTGGGAGGATGAGTCCGTACGTGATGGTAATTGTGAGCGTGCCGCTTGGTTGTAAAGGTTGAGGTAAAGGAATTTGGAGTCGCTGGCTCATGTTCTCAAGCGTGTAATCCGTAATCGATTGATCGTTGATCGCAAGAGACTTAAGACTGAACCCGCCACTCCATAAGTTGGGTTCCACCGCCAGGACGAGATTGTTCAACGTTTCACCGGTCCAGTTGGGATAAGTGATGGTTTCATTGACCGTCGCGGCTCTGGCGGAATAATTCAACTGGAGGTCGAGCGTATACTGCGGACGTTCCAGATCAGGGGTTACGGTGGCGACGGCCGTCGGTGTTTCCGTTGGAAGGGATGGATTCGTAGGAGGGATATCTGTTGGAGGAGGAAGAGAGGTTGCGCTGGAAACCAGAGGGGGTGTTGGCGCTTGGGGAGAGCAGGAGGAGAAGATAAGAATACAGAAGGCAAAGAGCAGAACGCGAGTTGTGATGTGCTGGGGCATGGAGAGTATTTTAACCGAAATAAGAGGTTCGTTGCTTGCGCCGTGGTTTCAAAGTTGGGTATCTACTTATTAACGAAAAAACCTTCCATGAGGTTCCTATAGGGAAAGTCATCGATATATTGTTTCAGCCGCCATCCTTACCTGTATGCAGGCGTTGCACTGCATCTAACAGATATATAAAAATTGCACTGCTGGGTTTCAGCAGTGCAATTGAAGTGCCTGATCTAGCGCAGAGCGTATCATTTAGCCGATAGGCTCTGAAACTTTCTGCAAGACTTCGGCTGACGTGTCACTCTTGCTATTCAAAGCCAGGTCGCCTAACGAGACGACGCCTACCAATCGTTTGTCAGAGCGGCTCAAAATCACCAGTCTACGGATCTGACTTTCTTCCATCAACTTGGCAACCTCCTTTATATCCTGATCCTCAAAGCAATAGATAACAGGCGAGGTCATCAACTCGCGGCCCAGCATGGCATTCGAATTCATACCTTGGGCAATCCCACGTAACACAAGGTCACGGTCGGTAATTACACCAACTAACTGGTCGGCCTCCAAAACTGGCAAGAACCCGATGTCATGACTGCTCATTTTCTGAGCTGCTGTCTGCAAAGAGTCGTTTGGGTGAATGACCTGAACCTCCTTGGTCATGATGTCTTTAACTTTCATACTGTGCTCCTTTCTTCAACACGATCTTCCAACTCATCAACACCATGCTGGCTGGCGCAGTGGGCACAACAATAGAAAGCATTTGCCGTCTCCATGCCGTGACCAATAATGCGGCAGCCACAATGTGCACAAGTGGGAGCCAGCGCGTGGATGGCGCATTCGAAACTGTCGAACACATGAGTCTTGCCACCCATTTTCACCTCAAAACATTTGTCGTAAACGTTGCCACACACCTCACACGTCGCTGTCTTGTTTCCCAGCATGCTTTCGTTTTTATTCATGTCTACCTCTTTCTTATGATTTCCTGTGTCGAGCAGCTTGGGCCTTCTTGATGTTTTCGCGGCGCGCCCGCGTTTGAGCGGCGGTAGGTTTTACACGCTCAGGCACATTCGGTCGGTCTTTGGCTTTGAAACG
>DASWEH010000016.1:0-19614 GCA_036394895.1 Anaerolineales bacterium | reverse complement strand
GATAACTACAATAGTTATTCGATTTTTCTAAATCGTCGCTGCCTCATAGCCCAGTACAAGCGGGTCACTTTAATGGCAGATAGATAATCTGCCCTTCCAATTCTCCATGTTCACATACTTCAGCAATATAAAGGATCTCATTGATAGCCGTACTCAACGACACCGTGCGGTTAACTTCGATGAGCCCAGGCATATACTTACCAGCGCCGACACGCTCATAAGCGTATTTTGTCATCGTCGATACATCATGAGTAATTACTACCCGATCCTGACCCGCCGCCCATTCTAGAATGACAGTATCATCTGTGGAAGATAAGCCCACATCCTGAACACGAACAATGTCGAGATCCGGTTGGATACGCAGTAAGCCGCGCACGATGGCATTGCTGAAGTTTTCGTCGGCAACCAGAGAAAGCATATTCTCTTTTCAATTTTTCTTCCGCACCAACAATCTTTCACGGATGCCCGATTGATCAAACCTTGCTTCGTTCTGTCTGCGAACTTTCTCGCCGAATTTTTCGCGGCGCGCGAGATAAGCATCTACCTTCTTTTTTTGATGCAGGTAATACCCGATCACGGAATACACATCTGCCAGAGGCACAACAGGATACTGAGCTGCGATCTCCTCGGCAGTCAAACCTTCGAGAAATGCATTAACAATCGTATCCAGTGAAACACGCGTTTTACTAACGCGGATCACACCATCTTTGTCCGTTTTCAGGGGAAGAGTTGCCGTAAAGGTGGTCGTTACCATTCTTGCCTATTTTCCTACCTGTAAGTATAGCACAGCAAGAATTATCCCTTCAAAATCGCCGCCGCCCCATATCCCACGACAGAGGAATAATCCCCGGTCACATTCCCCGAGGTAGCGTGACGTAAAACTTTTACCTTGTCCGCGCCGAGTTCGCGGGCAGCCCACATGACGGCAGTCAACGCGCCGAGTCCGCAGGCGAAGCCCTTGCCGGCGCGCTCAAGGTCAAAGGCGCCATCGGGATCGAAGGATTCGATGGCATTCAACATGGCGCGGTCACAGGTCAAGGCGGTTTGCTGGTTGTAGAAGTGTGACAAATCCGTGCTGGCGACCAAGACGAAGTTTTTGCCGCGCAGAATTTTTGCAAGAGCTTTGCCGAATCGTTCAGAAATACTCGCCTCGCGGACTCGCACCATTACAGGTAATAACTTCCAACCAGAGGAAAGCGCCCGTTGCAGAAAAGGCAATTCAATTTCGAGTGAGTGTTCGGGATCATTTTCAACAGGCGAAAGACCAAATAGCAGCTCCGATTTCAACACTGAGTCAAGCTCGTTCAGCGTATCTTTGTCTACTAGAATATTTCCAAGCGGCGTGGAATACGCCTCATGGGCAGTGGTAATTAACGGTTCATAGTATGGATGGTGCATCGGCGCGATGACGGCGACCAGGTCCGGGCTTCGCCCCCGCAGCGCGGCAAAGGCATATCCCGCCACGGCACCCGAATAGGTATGTCCCGCGTGCGGCGCGATGACGGCGATCACCTCGCCTTCCAAATCGGGCAATTGCGCGGAGTCAAGATACCCATCCACGCTGCGTGCAAGGACTTCGGGATCATCATCGTACCAGCGACCTGCTAAAGGAGAAGGGCGTACGTCGAGAGCCATCATTTTTATTGTAGCACTTTCAGGCAATAATGATCACATCCATGCGGGATCGAACCGTTGTTTTTTTGTCATGAGTCGCCTCCTTCAAGGAGTATATTTTTTAATTTTACACAGGACGCGACAAGACGATTTGGGTGGCGCGAAATGCCAGCGGCGGAAGTTCCTCGCGCCCGAACCATTCAGCAGCATCCGCGTCATCATCGGGTTTCAAGTCGCCGCCAATCACTTCGGCATGATAGACAATGATGAAGTCCGCGCCGCGCGGATGCTCTTTGCCTGAGATGATATCCAGAATTCCGTTCACGCGGACGCTCAAGCCTGTCTCCTCCAAACATTCACGGGCGGCCGCCTCCGCTGGGTCCTCACCCCCATTGATAAAACCTGCCGGCAACGTCCAGAAACCGCGAAACGGTTCACCGGCCCGGCGTACTAAAAGGACGCGTCCATTCTGTTCGATCAACACCGCCGCGGCAACCTTCGGATCAATAAAATGAATCCATCCACACTGTGGGCAAACCGGGCGGACCTTCCCAAAGCGCTCTTCGTGGTTGACTTGCTTGCCGCAACGCGGACAGTAATTAAATTCAGTATTTGCCATCAGTGCAATTATGACACTTAAACAAAAAAGGTGACAGTCACTCACTTCGCGGAAATGACTGCCACCTGATTTCTAATTTATCGTATCGCTATTTTCTTTGCCAGCGGCTCATCGCTGCCTGTCGCATCAGCAGCATGATCAAGGCACTCAGCAAAGCCACACCTGCCAGCACTAACTGCCAGACTGTTGGAACAGGCTGGGATGTTTCTGCTGGGACAGGCTGTGGGTTCTGGGCTGGAGCTTGACTGAGAATACTTGGCTCTTCTGTGACTCCATTTTTCTCTACCTGAGTTTCAATCGCATTGCGGGAGGCATCTTCAGCGGAAAACGTCGGGGTTGGCATGGGAGCCAACTCGGCGGCAGGAGCTTCAGCAGGGGCTTCCGTCGCGGCCGGCGCTTCGGTGGCGGCTGCCGGAGCCTGGGCAGAGTAAACGTCTGGCGCTCCACCCCCACCCATTCCATACGCAGGCGCTTGAGAAGCCATTTGCGGGACGAGGAAATTCAGTCCAAGAGTGAAGAAAAGCAATATCGTTGCGAGTGCGCTGACAAATCTGAAAGCTGGATAAGCCCGCGGCATGGGTGGGTTCTTGCCGACCATTTTCGGCGTGAGGGTGAAGTTACGCGGCGCTTTACGCAGCGGGAGTTGACGGAGCAATCCACGGGCAGAACGCAAATCGTCTAAAACGGCGCGCAGGCTCGGGTCTGTAGAGAGGCGTGCCTCCAGACGCGCAGAATCAGACGGTTTCAGCTGTCCGTCTAAATAAGAAGAAAGGAGTTCGAGATCACGTCGATTCATTAAGCGTTACTTCCCTCTTCCAGACGAAATGAGGCGGGTAAAAGTTCCTCAAAGCCCTGTAAACACTCACGTAATCTTAATCGGGCACGGGCAAGACGGCTCTTGATGGTCCCTAACGGCACTCGGACCGCGATGGCAACTTCGCTGTAGTCCATGCCTTGGATATCCGCCATCACAACCACAGATTTAAATTCAACCGGGAGGTTATTGAGGCAATGTTGTAGGGCATGTTCGAGCTCATCGGCTTCGGCTTTTTGATCGGGCGTCATATTTGGGTCAGCCAGCCAGCGCGGCGAATCCATCTCCTCTCCGTCGTCGGTATCCGGCTCGAGCGGCGTAGTTGGGCGGCGCTTCTGACGGCGTAATTCGTCGTAGCAGGCGTTTGTCACTGTGCGCATCAGCCAGGCCTTGAACGATCCGCCTCGAAAAGAGGAAATGCTTTTGAAGGCTGAAATGAACGCTTCCTGGGTTGCATCTGCGGCATGGTCTTCATCGCCGAGAATGCGAAGCGCGGTGTTGTAAACGCTATCCTGGTAATGCAAGATGAGCGTGTTGAAGGCATCCAGATTGCCTGCCTGCGCGTCGTGGATGAGAGCTTGTTCGTCCATGGAAATTATTTTATCACTCCAACGTATCAACCGTTAAACATCTAAAGATTATTATTTAACGCTCTTTGCATGGCTTATGTTTCGGCTCAAAAGAAAATACAATCCTCGCCATATGACCATGCCTAGTGCAGAGGTTACTCCCAGAACAACAGCAAAAATAGGAATAATTGGCGCGTTGAGGATGAGTCCGCGCAGGACAGTTGCTAGAGGCGCAGCGAAGAGTGCGGTCAACGCGGGACGCTAAAGCTGGCGCGCGCTATGGACAATCTCATCTTGGAACAGCCCAAACCGCGGGGCAAGCAAGACCCACGCAACTACAAGCGGAAAGAATGCCGCTGCCATGCGCGGCAGGAAAGATAGATCAGATTCACCGTGACTCACGAAACCGATGATTGTCACGAGAGCAATGGCGAGGATATCGCCAACCATCAGTGGAACAGTCATATAGCCTCTCTCTGCAGTAAATTAAACCATAAAAATGTCATGGAATTTCAATACGATAGTACTTGTCTAAACCACGCTTCTTTGCTACGCTTATAAAATACAATACACGTCAGGGCCAAGGAAACGACGCATGGCAGAAAATCATCTTTCGTTAGGCATCGAAGCCGCAAACAATGGGGATTTGGAATCGGCCAAGAGTTATTTCGCTCGTGCAGTGAAAGAAAATCCCAAATCTGAGGAGGGATGGCTTTGGCTTGGCAAATGTCTGACTAACAAAGAACAGCGCAAGTATTGTTATGAAAAGGTGTTGCGACTCAATCCTCAAAATACTGAGGCTCAAAATGAGCTGGATCGCCTTTTTCTGTCCAGTGTCACAGAACCACCCACTTCTGGTTCAGAGCTTGTGACTGATCTTCCAATTAGCCTGGATTCAAGGGAAAGAAAGTCTGACTGGAAATTAAATCCTCGTTTCTTTGGGATTATGGGCCTGATGGCGGGTTTATGTATATGTGGGATACCACTATTATTCCTCATTTATTCGGGCTTGCTTGATCCGCTGGCAAAGTATCTTGGGGGCAGCGGACCACTTGTAACGACGCCCATGCCCATTCTTCCGAATTCAGTTACACCTACCATTTGGGAAAGCAATTCATTCGGGTCTGTTACTCAAAATCCACCTCTCTCTGTGGACAACAGTATGTGGCAGATTCGGAACTTAATATCGCAGGGGAAACATGCGGAAGCAATCCTGCTTCTGGATCAGGTAACCCAATCGGCGCCCCAACTCGATGAGCCCTATTTCTTACGTGCCATGAGTTACCACAGTCTGATGAAACAGCAGCGTAGTCAATTGGAATATCAAGATTACTTAGATAAGGCTCTGGCAGATGTCGATAAAGCGATCGCTATTCGACCTGACCATGGCGATTATTACATGTTAAGACAATACCTATTAGTAGACTTGGCAGGCATGCAAAACTATCAAGTAGATGCGGAACATATCTCTGAATATGCGTTGGAAAATGCCGCTACAGCCCTGAACCTCGGAGCCACGCTGGATGAGTACCCCGATCGCATCTACATAACCGATCTGATCTTTACACGTCGCTGTGAAGAAGCGGTCCAACAGTTGCAAGAGATGATCGATCAAACCGATCCGAACAATTCATCTATCGGCGGACTTTATCACATACAATCTCAGGCCTATCTTTGTCTAGGGCAAGTGGATAAAGCCATCAAGATGGTGGATAAATCCATGTTCAATAACATCAACATGGAGTGGAAATACGAGCTAAAGGCGCGCTATTTATACCAGGCGGGCCGAAGCCATGAGGCTTTACAACTGCTGGATAAGCTTTTAGAACAGAAGCCAAGCTATGACGGTTGGCGATATTATTTGCGAGCCTTGATTTATCAGGAAATGGGGGAGAGGGATAAAGCGGAAGAAGACCTGATGATGGGTGCGGGAAATACCTGGGGACGCGTAGGTCTTTTTTCGTACGTGCAGGGGAAAATGGCATTGGAAGATGGAAATGTGGAGAAAGGCATAGCCTTGCTTCAAGAAGCCGATGCAACCTTGGACTATTTATTCATACCTTTGCAAAAACGGATTCAAGCCGAGTTAGAGCAACTTGGTGCCAAGCCACTCAAACTCACATCATCGCTCATGTTGGATGCTACTTCCATACCGACGATTCAAGCCAGACCCACTGCGCGCGCCCTGCAAACTCCCACTTTTTTAGATACACCAGTAGTCACCATGACCCCAACGCCTGGAATCTCCCTTCCCAGTAACGTGGAGGAAGCCCTGATTGCTGATTTGGCAACGGGAACAGGCAAACTTACTTTGCTCCCCAATGATTACCCTCTTATTCGCTTTCAGCCGGCTGAACCTATTCAGGTAAAGCAAGTCAAAAGCCTGGTAGTGCATTTAATCTCAGCTTCGAACGAAACGACCGATCCTGACATCCAAATCTATTTTTGGGCACCTCGAGGAGGAGGCTGGCGCTATATCGCTCCCACTTGGGGCGATAACCCCATTGACCAATCCAAAGACTATGTCTTGCCAGACGGTGATATCTTCTTAGCCATAAGAAATTGGGGATCAGAAACAGTTGGTCTTGAAAACGTAACGTTAACTTTGGTCGTCGAAACACAAGATGGCGCCATTAAGACCTATGGGCAAAAGTAGCTGGTTAATTTATGTGTAGACGTAGATCAATAATCACTTTCGTAGGTGGAACCTTAGGAGGGATTTGCCTTTCTCTCCTCCTCGGAATGGGATTGTTCTACTCTTACATTGGGCAAACCCTTCAACCCAACTCCACGCAGATTGACCTACCTGTGAATATGTTCCAGACGTCTACTCCAAATCGAATGCCAGGTCAAGCAAGTCTACTCGAGGATGCAGAGGCAGCTTTGAACTCAGGACAGCCGGAAAAGGTTAAGGACTTGCTGTATCCCACGATCGAGAACTGGACGTCCAATGACGACCGTATCCAAGGCTACAAGTTGTTAGGAGAAGCTGAGTTGGCGCAAGGACACGCCCAACTCGCTGCGCCATATTTTGAAAAGCTATATTTTTATGAACCGAGCGCAGAGAATCTCTTTTTCTTGGCCACGACTTATGATTCCGGTGGCGATATCAAAACCGCTCTAACCAAATACCAGGAATTAGCCAATTGGGAAGACCTACCTCAGGGGATAGATATTGAGTTCATCAATATGCGTATTTATGATATCAGTCGTGCACTGGGAACTCCTGTACCTACGCATACTCCACTACCATAGTTGTCTTAACAAAGTTAAAAAAAAGAGGCTGCCTACGAGTAGACAGCCTCTTTTGAGATAATAAAGTTTACTGCGCTTCTTCATTTCTCAGCGCCGGAAACAACAACACTTCGCGAATGGAGTGCTTATCCAGCAACAACATCGTGAGGCGGTCTATGCCCATGCCGAAGCCGCCATTGGGTGGCATACCGTAGCGCATAGCACGCAGGTAATCTTCATCCATGGGGTGCTGCTCTTCATCACCCGCGGCGTAATCACGCCCCATTTCGATGAAGCGCTGTTCCTGATCGAGCGGATCGTTCAATTCGGTAAAGGCATTGCACAATTCAAAACCAGCCGTGTAAGCTTCAAAGCGCTCCACAGTGAGCGGATCGCCGGGGATTGATTTCGCCAGCGGCGAAATATCCCGCGGGTAGTTGTACAGGAATGTCGGTTGGATCAAGGTCGGCTCGAGAAACTCACTGAGCAGGAAATCGATCAGTTTGCCGCGCGTGAACTTGGGATCCGCCGGCTTATTCGGATGCCTCTCCTTCATGGCTTTGAAGAGTTCCTCCGCTGTTTTGTGCTCGGCAATATCAATTCCTGAGGTTTCAAGAATTCCCTGGCGCATTTCAAGCCGCTTCCAGGGAGGGGTCAAATCAATTTCATTGTGCTTGTACGTAATTTTTTGTGTGCCAAGGACTTGTTGCGCGGTAAAGGAAACCATTTGCTCGGTCAATTCCATTACCTGCAAATAATCCGCATACGCCCAGTAGAACTCAAGCTGGGTGAATTCAGGATTATGCTTGAACGAAACACCTTCATTACGGAAGTCACGTCCAATCTCATAGACCTTTTCAAGATTCCCGACCAGCAAGCGTTTGAGATACAACTCAAAGGAAATCCGCAAATACATCTGCTGTTCCAGTTCATTGTGGTAGGTCGTAAAGGGACGCGCCGCCGCGCCACCATAGATTGGCTGGAGGATGGGAGTTTCCACTTCCAGAAAACCATGATCGTCGAGAAAGGTTCGCAAAGCTTTGATAATGGCAGCACGCTTCCGGAACGTCTCGCGAACATCCGGATTCACCGCCAGGTCGGCATAGCGCTGTCGCGCCCGCAGTTCCGCGTCTTCCAAAGCAGCATGACGCAGGATTGTTCCATCCTCGAGGGTCTCATCCTTCGCAGCGGGGAGAGGGCTGACCGATTTGGCAAGCAGCTTGAAGTCGTGGACATGGAGCGTGGCTTCCCCAGTTTTGGTGCGGAACATCACACCTTCCGCTTGAATAAAATCGCCGATATCAAATATCTTGGTGAAATAGTCCAAACGTTCCTTACCAACTTCATTCAAACGGAAGAATAGCTGGATCTTGCCTGCGCCATCTTCAATATGTGCAAAAGAGATCTTTCCCATGGGGCGCATGGCGCGGATGCGTCCTGCAAGCGTTACCTTTAGTTCCCGGCCCTCTTTTTCAGCAGTTTCAAATTCCTTGATGGCGTCCGCGCTTAGATGAGTGCGTTGGGCACGCGTCGGATAGGCTTCAATTCCCTCGGCGCGCAATTCTTCCAATTTTTGGAGACGGATTTTTTCCAGTGAGTTGTATTCTGTCATGTTCATAGCTCCACCTCCTCCGTACAGGAGAAGGGTCAAAATAAAAACCCCGCGCATTATCACAGGCGCGGGGTGAAACGAATGCTCCTGTGGCTAACTAATTTTCAGGATCTTAACATTATACGTACCGCCTGGCGTTTCAACCTTTACTGTATCCCCTACTCTGTGGTTCAAGATCGCCTTGCCAATCGGCGACTCGTTGGAAATCTTGCCGACGCGTGGATTGGCTTCCGCCGCGCCGACGATCACGAAGGTCTCTGAATCAAAGTTGCCCTCTTTAAGGGTCACTTTGGAACCAATCTGAATGGAATCGCTCTTTTTTCTGCCGTTTTCGTCGATGATCTTAGCGGTCGCGAGGAGCATTTCCAGTTCCTGGATACGCCCTTCCACAAAGGCTTGCTCATTTTTAGCAGCCTCATATTCAGCATTTTCGATCAATTCGCCCCCTTCCATGGCCTCATGCAGACGATTGGCAACTTCCTGGCGCTTGGCAGTGCGCAAGTAATCCAGCTCGTCCTGGAGTTTTTGGTAACCCTCTTTAGTTAAAAAATTGTTTGGCATGCTCATATTTCCTGCTATAAGAATATTGCATCTCTATATAGAGATGCAAATAAGATGGAAGCAGTGCGATGACGAAACGTGATGTCCTCTCCCGAAAGCGTGCTTAATATATCACGGTTTTACAGTCCATACAAGAGACTGGAAGACCAATTAGGCTTGGAATAGCCGAATACCTTTCTGCTCTGCCCAGTATGCTTGGATGGAATCTCGGGCCTTTTCGGGCGTATTAAAAGCCTCTCCAAGCACCACAATCTGGGATTTATACGCCAGAGCCGCTTCCTTCCAACGATGTAGGCTTGCTTCCGCTATAGAATGGACCGATTCCTTCATCCCAGCGGATTTCGGGCCGAATTCCTCGGGTTTATAGAAGATGTAAGGAACGTCAATATCATAACGTAAAGGACGCCCAAGTAGTTCCGCAGCCTGACGGACAAGGACATGGTCAACGTGGGAACCAACCGATAGCTGACAGACCAATACATCGTCTGGCTGGAGGCGAGCAGAGATCGTCTCCGCGATTTGAGTCGGAAGCCTGGCATCCTCAGGATGAGGTGGCACGAATATATCATCATACAGCCATTCGCCATGGCTCCCGCGCCGGTAAATGCAATCCAGAAAATCGAAGTGGACTGGTGTCGCGCCGACGAGGGCCGCGGCAGTTTTATCTTCTTCCCGGCGCATACGCGTAGTCTCTTCGGCAGAGGAAAATCCCCATTGCATGTGCTGCAATTGCGCGAAAGGCGATACTTCGCCCGGAGGGGCATATCCACACATAAAGGTCCAGATTTCAACAGGAATACCCGATTGGGTCTGTTCGTAGATGAGCCCGCCTGCCGAGAGTACAGCGTCATCCAGATGAGGGGAGAGATAGATCCAGCGCATGGTCTCGATTTTTACCACACTTTTCGAGGAGGAAAAAGGATTCTAAGACATTTATGCAATTGATTTAAGGCTACAAGTCAAGTAAACTATACCGTAGAGAAATATGCAGGATCGACGTAAACTTCCTCGCAAGGACTTGATGTCTTACTCCCAGGTGTTCGATCTGTCCAGGGGCAAATTGATTGGTTACCTGGGCGACCTTACTCTGATTGGCGCGATGGTTATTGGCGATGAGCCACTCAAAGTTGAGGATCAACTAACTATCTCCATCCAGCTGCCGGAACTCCCGAAGATCAATGTCTCGCGTTTGACCCTGCCGGTGCGTGTGGTGCGGTGTCACCAGGATATCAGCCCGGAATACTTCAATATCGGTCTGGAGTTTGAGGTTGTTACTGACGAGCAGAAAGAAATCATTGAAGCAGTTCTGAATAATTACGAGTTTCGAAGACAACCGCCCAATTACCCTCCCCACCCTACAGAATCGGTATAAAACGAAACCCAAACCTTCAAGCTTAGTTGTCTGAAGGCTTTGTGCATCTATCCTTCTTTTTATTCTCGATGCTCATGAATTCAACGTAGAGCAAGGCTGATTAGGCGAGTTGCGAAATCTATATCAAGCGCGTGGATGGAACAGACTCACGCCGACTGACAAACAATAATTACTGTGATGATCAACCCAGATGGGAACCGTGAATCTCTGAAAAACAGACACCTACAGCTTAACGCTTCCGCAAACTGTATAGGAAAAGTAGATTAAACGTAGGTAATTCTCTATGGTGTATCCCCAAAATATGGGTATACTCCTTCGGAATTTGGATTCATAGTCATTTGGAAGTTTTTATAATTATCAATTCGTTGGAGCCTCATCAATGAAGAAATATCGTCCCATCCTTGCTGCCGCATTGGCGCTCATCTTCTATACGTTCGCTGACATCCTCATCTGGCAAAGAATTTTTGAGACCAATCAAATGGTCCAGTACGCCAGCATTTACCATACAGGTTGGTTTGTTTCTCTGGCAGGTTACGCGATCATTGGCGTTGTCTTTTTGTGGGAGTCATGGAAAGATTGCGTGTACTATCTAACCTCCCTTTTCGTAGGTGCATTTTGTGGTCTCGAAGATGTGTTGTATTACCTATTGGATGGAAAGCCGATGCCGGCTTCGTTACCCTGGCTGGAAGGTAATCCCATGATCTACCATGTTTCACGAGCAGGGGTGGTCTCGTCCGTGGTATTCTGGTTGGTGGCTCTTGTCATTCTCTATGTTGTACTCTACCAGTGGCGAAATCACACCGCAAAAATTGTTGAACTGATAGGGTTCGTACGCAAAGCTCAGCCGACTCGCAGATAATTTCTCTGTAAATTCGTGATTCTCCCTACCTCCTGGTTTGATGGATACCGGGAGGTAGTTTGTATTTATGGAATATAAGTAGCCCTCACTATGGTTGATGCCCTGTTTCCTAATGGCACGTACTAAGAAAATTCTAATATCTCCCTAAGATAACTCTCACATACGAAATAATACTAAGGTTTTTTCCTCGTTCTTATTAATACAATCATTCCCATGATTGTATTCCGTGATGCATGAAGGAGGATCCTACTTTGCAACTTCTGATAAGCTTAATCGGTGTTTTTTATCTTATCATTACTGCAAGCTTAGCACTCTATGGGTTCCATAACCTGATCACTACCGTAATCTTTCTAACCATGAAACCTTCTAAAATACATAAGGCAAGAACCTACCCGCCTAAAAGCTGGCCGTGTGTGACCGTTCAACTCCCTATGTTCAATGAAAAATATATCGTAGAGCGCTTATTGCATGCTGTAACCCAGTTGGATTACCCGGCGGAACGTCTTCAAATTCAGGTCTTAGACGATTCTACGGACGATACCCATGCTTTAGTCGCCAAGCTCGTGGAAGACTATCAGGCACGCGGTGTGAACATTGAATTAATCCATCGCGTGGACCGCAAAGGATATAAAGCGGGCGCGCTCAACAATGGTCTGCAGACGGCCACCGGCGAATTGATTGCCATCTTCGACGCGGATTTTGTTCCCAAGCCGGATTGGCTGAAGCGAACGGTCCCATCCTTTCAAAACCCTAGACTGGGGTGCCTTCAAACGCGTTGGGGACATACCAACCAACAATACAATTCCCTTACGCGCGCAGAAGCGATGGGCATTGACGGACATTTCATTATCGAGCAAACTGTCCGTTCCAAAAACGGCTTTTTCCTTAATTTCAATGGCACCGCAGGGTTGTGGCGTCGCGCTTGTATTGAGGATGCCGGTGGTTGGCAATGGGATACTTTAACCGAAGACTTGGACTTGAGCTATCGCGCCCAAATGCGCGGCTGGAAATTTGATTACCTCCCAGATGTGGTTGTCCCGGCTGAATTGCCTCCGCAGGTGGAAGCTTATAAAAAGCAGCAATTTCGCTGGGCGAAGGGGAGTTTCCAAGTTGTGCGCAAGATCCTGCCGAGCGTCTTACAATCCGATCTTTCCTGGAAGGTTCGTTTTATGGCGCTCCTGCATCTGACCGGATATTTTGTACATCCGCTGATGCTCTCTCTGCTTTTGCTTACTCTTCCGGTGGGGCTGCTCATTCCCGGGGCATTTAAGCTATTCCCAATTTCTGTCTTCGCAGGGTTAGGGCCGCCATTGCTCTATTTAACAGCCACCGCTACTCAACATCGTTCCATCCTAAAGCGATTAAGATCATTTCCCGTGCTGGTCATTGTTGGGTTTGGCTTGTCGCTCAGCACAACCATTGCTGTTGTCGAAGGATTGTTCAGCAAAGGTGGAGCATTTATCCGCACCCCAAAACTGAACCTGGATAACAGACGCAAACAGAAACAAAAAATTGACCACGCTTATGTGGCTCCATTAAGTTCAATGGTTTGGATAGAGATCGCACTAGGCGTTTACGCCTTAATAACAGGGATTGTGCTGGCTCCCTATATCGGCTGGGGCATCATTCCTTGGATGATTATCTATATGCTTGGCTTTTTCTATATCGCTGGATTGAACCTCATTCAGCACGCGCCCCCGCCTCGCACAAGCCGGCAACAAACCGAATCAGGAGCGGCAGACTAGGAGCCGCTATGTTATTAGTGATAAACATCCGATGCCTGCGAGACATCGGATGTTTTTATTTTTGGAGTAAGTATTGGTTAACGAAAAACTAGACTAAAAGCCTCCCATTCCTTGGCTGATAGGCTTATAATGCAAATCCAGCCGTATCACAAAACTTCACATAGGGTTCTCAAAAGAAAGTTAGATGGGTTAAGCAGAGGATGGGCCTAATGAACAATCCCGATTTTACGCAACTGCATATAGAAATCTCGGCTAGTGACGCCACCGAGGAAGATATTGACTGGATGACGCGTCAACTGCTCTCTGAATTGAGAGAATTAGATGTTGAATCGGCGGAGCTAACCAAAGGTGGAACTGCACCAGCAGGCACCAAAGGCGATCCCTTTACAATTGGCTCGATCGCCCTGGAACTATTACCCACCGTTCTTCCGAGCGTGGTTGGCTTGGTCCAAGCCTGGGCCTCTCGTGGCCAGGGGCGTACCGTCAAATTCAAGGGCATGGGAATTGAGTTTGAAGGCTCGTCAGAAGATTTGCATAAGCTTCTTGAGACACTTTCCAAGGGAAAGAAACAATGAGTGGTAAATATGCTCTAATTATTGCCAACACAGAATATACGGATCCCGGGTTGGCTCAATTGACCGCACCAGGCAAGGACGCCAAGGAACTGGCACGAGTATTTGATTCACGTGACATTTGTGCCTTCGACGATGTCATTGTGCTTTTTAACGATATTGCGTCCAAAGTGAGTGAAACGATTGATTATTTTTTATCCAATCGAAAACCTTCCGACTTGTTGGTCCTCTATTTTTCCGGACATGGCGTCCGGGATGAATATGGGTCACTCTATCTGGCTGTCAAGAATACGAACCGTGCCCGTCTCCGTTCAACAGCCATTAAATCGGACTTTATCCGCGAAGCCATGGATCAAAGCCGTTCAAAGCGACAGATCCTCATTCTGGATTGTTGTAACAGCGGCGCGTTTGCCCAAGGCACAAAAGCGGAGATCGGTGGCAGCGTAGGAACAGCCTCAGCCTTTGAGGGAACAGGCTATGGCCGCGTCGTCCTCACCGCCAGTGATTCTACCCAATTCGCCTGGGAAGGCGATCAGGTAGTCGGGGAAACAGAGAATTCCTTATTCACAAATTATCTAGTCAAAGGCCTGGAAGGGCAAGCGGATACTAATGGCGATGGGCGCATCACCATCGATGAATTATATGACTACGCCTACGAACAAATCGTAAACATCACTCCCAAACAAACACCCGGCAAATGGTCTTACAAACAACAAGGGGAAATTGTCCTGCGCCAAAATATACGGATTGAAGATACAAAACCTGTTCCTCTGCCCGATGACCTTCTCACTGCGATGAATAGCTCCTTCCCCTACCTACGGGAGGGCGCGGTCAGTCAATTGGATCTCTTGCTCAAGGCGAAAAATCTCAGCTTGGCGCGTTCCGCACGCCTGGCACTGGAACGGATCGCAGCGGAAGATGACAGTCGTCGTGTCGCACAGGCGGCTGCAAAGGCGTTGGAGCGTAGTCCGAAAACAGAACCGGAACCGCAAAAAGCCAGGACCGACCAAACAGCCGCATCCAGCCGAACCGGACAATTGCGCCGCGAAAAGATGGAGCAGGAAATCCGTTTTAAAGAGGAACAAACAAAACTGATGCAGGAAAAGGCTGAGCTTGAAAAACGCCTGCAGGAGGAACAGATCACTCGCGAAAAAATCGAGGCGCAACGAAAAGCAAGAGAGGCATCCCAACCTGTACCTGCTAAATTTCGATTAAAACCGATGGGGATCGGAGTCGCCGTGATCACAA
Organism: Anaerolineales bacterium; assembly: GCA_036394895.1. Classification (GTDB taxonomy): domain Bacteria; phylum Chloroflexota; class Anaerolineae; order Anaerolineales; family Villigracilaceae; genus Defluviilinea. The sequence goes on along the minus strand of DASWEH010000016.1, from coordinate 4,795 downwards.
TCCTGGCAATTGGGTATGCTGCGACGAGATTCCTGCCAGCTTTGTTAGTCTCTGCCCCGACAGAAACACTCGTCTCTTCACAAGCGCCAACCGATGTGATTTCTACTTCAACAGAAATACCTAACTCTTTACCACCTATCACGGGCATAGACTCACCCACGCCAACTACTGAGGAAGCACCGACAGAAACCCAGACACCGACCGAAGTTGTAACGATAACCGCCAGTGCTCCTTTATCCGAGATTACCGACGGCAAGGGCGTAGAGATGGTCCTTGTGCCAGAAGGCGATTTCCAGATGGGCGGTGGTGACCCAAATGCAGAAGGGGATGAGAAACCCATTCATGCTGTTACCCTGAGCGCCTACTACATTGACAAATTCGAAGTGACCAACGCGCGCTACAAAGCCTGTGTGGAGGATGGCGTCTGTGACCCACCCTTGCATTCCTATTTCTTCTCTGAAAGCCCTAACCGGGTTTACTATGGCAATTCGCAATATGACAACTACCCGGTCATTTACGTAGATTGGAAGATGGCAAAAGCTTACTGTGAGTGGCGCGGCGCACGCTTGCCTACCGAAGCGCAATGGGAGAAAGCTGCCCGCGGCGAAGCGGATACACGTAGGTACCCTTGGGAAGGAACAGACCTTACTTGCCAGGAGGCTAATTTTCAGAAATGTGTTAACAGCACCAGTGAAGTTGGCAGTTGGCAGGGCGGTAAGAGTCCGTCTGGCGCGTATGATATGGCGGGGAATGTGTGGGAATGGGTGGCGGATTGGTATTCCGCGAATTATTACTTAAACTCCCTTGAACGCAATCCCTTAGGTCCCAACTCAGGACAATCACGAGTGGTGCGGGGTGGTTCGTGGGCCAAATATGACGTTCGGGTTTCCAACCGTCAAGGGGTCGCACCGAATTCCGCTACCTTTGATATTGGGTTCCGGTGTGCGAGCTCAGCTCCGTAGCGAAAGAGGAAAGAATGCGAAGTGCTCTGATTATCGCTAACACAGAATATATAGACCCCGGTCTGGCGCAGTTGACCGCGCCTGGCAAGGATGCGGAAGACTTTGCGCGTGTTCTTCAAGATAAGGAAATCTGTGCATTTGATGAAGTGAATGTTTTGCTGAACCAACCAGAGTACATCGTGCGAGGAACAATCGACGAATTCTTCGATCAAAAGAAACCTGATGATTTGCTGGTCCTCTATTTTTCGGGTCATGGCGTACGCGATGAACTTGGCTCGTTGTATCTGGCTGTGAAGAATACAATTCGCACCCGATTAAGATCTACAGCGATCAAATCAGACTACATACGCGAAGCAATGGATCAAAGCCGCTCGAAGCGGCAAGTATTGATTCTGGATTGTTGCAATAGTGGTGCGTTTTCGCAGGGAACAAAGGCTGCGACAGGCGTAAGCATCGGAATAGCCTCTGCATTTGAAGCAGGTTATGGTCGCATCATCCTGACAGCCAGCGACTCAACTCAATTTGCCTGGGAAGGCAATCAGGTTTTTGGTGAAACAGACAATTCACTTTTCACTCACTTTTTGGTAAAGGGATTAGAAGGCGAAGCAGACCTGGATGGTGATGGACGTATCACCGTAGATGAGTTGTATGACTACGCTTATGAGAAGGTAAAGCTTGCTACTCCAAAGCAATCTCCGTCGAAATTTTCAAGCAAACAACAGGGAGAAATCGTTCTGCGTCAAATCACGCGCCTTCAAGACATCAAACCTGTATCTTTGTCTGACCAACTTGTCAGCGAAATTGAAAACCCTTACCCAGAAGTACGGTTGAGGGCCGTACAACAATTAGCAAAAATGTTGAATGGTAAGAATCTTGGGCTGGCTCGCTCTGCAAGAGAAACATTGGAAAGAATTGAAAAAGAGGATGACAGCCGTCGCGTATCTCAAGCGGCGACACAGACACTGGAGTCTATTCGCCAAGCAGAGAAAGAACGAAAAACTAAGGAGGAAGCAGAACACATTGCCGCTGAGAGGGCTAAAGCCGAACTCAGAGCAAAGGAAGAAATTCAGCGTTTGGCCGCGCAGAAAGCCGAGGAAGAACTATTAGCGCGTGAAGCTACAGAAAAGGCTGCCCAAGAAGAGACCATGCCAACATTGCTTCCTGAGGAAATTAAGTTGCATCGAAAGCCTAAGAATTTGCCAAAATAGTTCATTAGGAGAGAAGATGGATTTTAAGCAAGCAGAGAAAAGATTTAGACAATTCAAAGCTCAGTTTGAAGCAGGTGTGGTAACTGAAAATGAGTTCAAGACCCAACTTGAAAAGCTGATGATTCGGGATGAGCACGGTAATTGGTGGATGATAGGTTATGAGACTGAACAATGGTATCGTCATGATGGTACTAATTGGGTGCAGACTGATTTGCCAGCTAACTTTTCACAAAAATCAACTTTTGTTCCTAAATGGGTAGCTATATTCTGGGTAACGCTGGGTTGGTCAATGGGCTCGGCAATCGGAATCGCAATTGGCATTCTGATCGGCAGGAATGTCAATGGGATGATTGCCTTAGCAAGCGGCGGGGCAATTGGTGGAGCAATTGGCGGGTTTGTTACCGTGATCAGCTTACGAGTTGAAAATACTCTTTCTGATTGGAAAAACATGTTTTGGATCATTCTAGCTTGGGTAATCGGCTGTGCAATCGGCTGGGCAAGTAGTGTGGAAATCAGTTGGACTATGGGCGGCCTGGTCACTGCAATCACCTTGCGAATTGAAAATGTTATTTCTGATTGGAAAAGCATGCTCTGGATCATCCTAGCTTGGGCAATCGGCCCAGTAATTGGCCGGGCAATCAGTACGGCAATTTACTTGGCAGTTGCTGAGGATATTGGCTGGGTAATTGGTTGGGCAATTGGAGGGGCAATTGGAGGGGCAATGGGAGGATTTGTTATGTTTTGGCAGATAAGAAAAAGCAGAGTCTGAGCTTTATCCATTCTTGACAGATTTCTTATCTGTGGATTTTCTGCGCCGAGGCTCCTTTTTCGCCACTGGCGTCTTAGTTTCCTTCACAACCTTTTTCACAGTAGGCTTTTTAGCAACTTCTTTCTTCTTTACCACTGCCTTGTTCCGCGTCTTCTTGACCTTCACTTCTTCCACCACTTTCTCTTTCTTCTCCCCAAACATCTCGTCCCAGTTCCCCTGCATTGACTCGACACCGTTCCATTCAGCGCGTTAAACCCGGCTGCAGCGATTCAATGTCGAGGAAAATGATGAGAATGATGAAATAGTGTTGGAGTTTTAAATTGACCGTGCCATCGAGCCTTTTTGCAAATATGAAGAATGGCTGAATACGCAAATACTTTACTTATTGTAATTTTTACTTGATACCCTCAGTAATCTTATAAAGAAAGTCCGTGAATGAGGCTTTTAGTTTCTGCAACACCTCCATAGCTTCTTCAACATTGTTAACTCTATACTTTTCCCTGATATACCCTTCCATTTCTATTCCTTCTTCATTGAGGTCCTTTATTAGATCATTTAGTTCATTTGCATCCTTCTGGCTCCGAAATGAAAGTACTAATGAGACAAAAATCGCGATTAGGAACAGGGCGAAAAAGGATTCCGTCATTGAGACAACTTGCGACGTTGGGGTTGTAGCAACAATATCCGGAATCAGATTAAACAGAAGAACGTTGAAACTGTAATAAAAGAAGTTGAAAAATGTCGGTACGATAGAAGAAATAAAAAAGTGCTGGCTGATTTTAAAGAGCCCAAAGTTAACCAGAGCAAATGATAAAACAGTAAATACTACCAATAGTAGAATTGCTATAACAGAAGAGACGATATTGAATCCACTATCTTGATATGACTTCAACCTTTTTGCAACAAAGAGGCAGACCCTATTATATAAAACAAACGTTTGAACATTGGTCGTCCATTTTTCAATCTGCATTTCGTCCATGCTCTCCAGGGCCAATCTTGCTATACTTTCATTCAAAGCATACACAGGTGAGGTCGTCAACATATTTCTAATACCAGAAAAAAACTTGCTGTAAATTTGATATACACCAGATGGCTTAAAAACCAAGACAAGCCTTTGGATATAAACTGCTAAAAGGATAATGAGCAATATAACGATTGATAATCACAACAATATTGCATTTGAAGATCTGAAAATAATAGCCGTTGAAACCAGATAGAAAGATGTAGTAACGAAAGTAAATTTAACCGATTTGAAGAAAGAAATAATTGCATCAATAATTGCAAATGCAAGAATCCAGCTCCTTTGTTTAAACACAAAGAATGGTATTCGCCAAAGGAGAATAATTGCGGGGTAGAAAAATATAAATAACGTCCACAGAAGTACATTCCTATTTTTTGAGACTAACCATATTGTTGCGATTGTTCCTATCAAAATAAAGAACTTGTAGTTCAATAACCATACAAAATCGGGTGAAAATTTCTCAACGAGGAATAGATCAACATCAAAAATGAATAACTTCATAATAACGTATACCCAAAACAAGATGGCGATGATTTCCCTAGTGGAAGCAAGAAAGCTGCTCTTAAGCCTGCTTTCTTTTTTTGACTGTTCGGCTACTTCTGGTTTGTCAAAATCCTGAGATTCACTCATATGTTTTTCACAGCAATGAATTCATAATTCTTCTATATTCTCTTTTTTATTCTTGACAGCCTTCTTTATAGTGGATAAGGAAATTTAGACACGAAAACGGGCATAATTAAGGTGCACTTTCTGGAGAAAACCATGCCCAAAAGAAAACGCTTATCCGCCAGCCAAAAGGCACAGATCGTCTTGGAGGCGATCCGCGAGGAAAAGA
>DASWEH010000015.1:0-5560 GCA_036394895.1 Anaerolineales bacterium | reverse complement strand
AAACGATGATGAAGATTCTTCTCATCGGCGTTACTGGAGCGATCGGTTCTCGCATTCTGAACGAAGCCATTGCGCGCGGGCATGATGTGACAGCGGTTGCGCGTGACTCCCACTTCATCAAGACACAGGTAAATTTGTACTCTACAACTCTGCTAAAGAAAGGAATAAATCATGAAAACGATTGCAGTTTTTGGGGCATCGGGCAATACAGGTAAGCCATTCACTGAAATGGCACTCAAGAATGGATATGCAGTGAAAGCCTTAGTTCGTACTCCTGCCAAGTTAGGTCTTCAGCATCCTAATCTACAAGTCATTCAGGGAGACCTGACCGATTCCGCCAAAGTCGAAGAAACGATTCGTGGGACAGACGCCGTGATTAGTCTCATTGGCGCCTCCTCCGGCTCACCCAATGACATCAAGGTTATTGCGACTCGACATATCGTCGCTGCCATGCAAAAAAACAACGTGAAACGCTTTATTCGTTTGGGTAGCGCTCCCTTTGGCGTATTTGCTGAAGGCGACAAACTGAACTTTGGGCGGCGACTCAAGGCCTCCCTAACCAAAACCGTGATGGGGACGATGGTTGACGATGAGAGACAGAGCGTACGTTTGACAGAACAAAGCGATTTGGATTGGACGGTGGTACGCGCACCCTTTCTCGATAACCAGTCACCCAAAGGCAACTATCGCGTCGTGCATTTGGGCATTGATGCGGGTAGCAGTATTACTCGCACCGATCTGGCAGCTTTTCTACTGGATGAATTAAAGAATGCCAAATATGTCAGGCAAATGCCTCTGGTCAGTAATTGATTAAGCGAATTAGGCAAAATGGCGAGTCAGTCGTCATCGTAAACGCAGCTAGTTACAGGTCTGTGCATTTGGCAGCACTTACAGTGTGCTTCGCGAAGGCACTGCACGCTTCGCAGTCGGCCGAAGTTGATGCTAGGATAAGAAGCTCTGTTCATCATTGAAGTAGGATGCTAACAAAATCACTTGTGAGCCTTCATGATTAGGTCACAATAGCCTTCTGCAGTAATTTCTTTTTTGCGAAGGCTACCCTTCGTTAGCGCGGATCCAATTCAAGAACTAGTCTCAGCTTTTGAACAGGCAAAATGGTTTTGGACTACAACGTTGCCGAGAACCCACGCATACGATTTATACAGATCCAACCGACTATTCAATCATCTTAAGGAAAGCCTCAACAACCTGCGGGTCAAAATGCTTGCCGGCTTGCTCGCGGACATAAGCCAACGCTTCTTCCTGAGACCAAGCGGGGCGATAGGGACGATCAGAGCGAAGTGCATCCCAGACATCCACGACAGCAAATAGCCGTGCGGTCAGAGGGATGTCTTCGCCTTTCAGCCCATGTGGGTAACCTGTTCCATCCCATTTCTCGTGATGGTAATAAGGTATGTCTAGCGCCAATCTCAGGAAGTCAATTGGCTGCAGAAGCTCGTAAGCATATTGAGGATGCTTCTGCATGATGGTCCATTCTTCTTCTGCTAGTGGTTCAGGCTTAAGCAAAATATTGTCCGGCACGCCCATTTTGCCAATATCATGTAAAAGCGCTCCCCGGCGGATATGTAACAGTTCTTCTTTAGTAAAACCAAATCTGCGCGCAAGAGTAAGCGTCATTTCAGTGACCCGCTGAGTATGTCCTTCGGTTTCTTTGTCACGCAGGTCGAGGGCTCGTGACCAGCCTTCGATGGTTGTATCAGAGGCTTTGACAAGTTCTCGGTTGGAGGCTTGAAGCTTTTCAAATAGGGTTGCATCATCAATGGCAATTGCTGCTTGTTCGGCCAAGGAATGAAGAAAATCAAGCCATTCAGGATAGGGCTGGATGGGCGTCCGATGGAATACCTCTAACACACCTTTCACTTTCCCTTTGGCAATCAATGGCAGGCCATAGTAACAGACGAAATCTTCACCGGCCAATAGGATGGAAAGTAATAGATCTTCAGGCTGATGTTTGATATTTTCAATTTTGATCAAGAGACGTTCTTTTGCTACCCGCCCGGCAAGACTTTTACCAATGGGCACCCGCGCGGTTTCTGCTGCATGAGTGCGGAATCCGTGGCTTGCACCATACTCTAATACTTGTTCATCGGCATTCAACAATAAGATATCTACCGCATCAACTTGTAATTGTTTACTGACTTCTGAGATAATTGTGTTTAGGGTGAATTGGAGATTAAAGTTCGAGGTGATCGCCTGATCAATTCTCCTCAATGCAGAGAGTCGCTCTATCTGTTGGTGGATTTGGATTTCTGCCAGTCTACGTTCGGTGATGTCTTGAGCCATTCCAATGAAGCGCATGGGCTTCCCGCTTGAATCAAATGTGAGGGCACCTCTGCACTGGAGGTGACGTAATTCACCATTCTTGCGGAAAATGCGAAAATCTAATTCCCTTGGTTGCCTACCATTTCTTATATCTTCCATCCATTGGACAGCCGTAGGATGGTCCAATGGGTAGATCAGATTCAAAAATGCTTCGCCGGTGTGAGGGAACTCTCTTGGAGATACATCGAGCAGGCGATACATTTCATCCGAATATTGCAAAGAATTCATGATAAGGTTATAGCTCCAGCTACCCACATGGCCAATTCGTTGTGCTTCAGATAAGAGGCGTTCATTTTCTCTTAATGCCTCCTCCGCCTGCTTACGCTCAGTGATATCGCGGTTCACACTCACATAACCCGTTATCTTGCCATGAGCATCAGTAAGCGCGATTGTATTCACTTCCACATAAACCGGCTGTCCATTCTTTCTAGAATGGATTCTTTCGCTTCGAAAAGAACCACTTTCTTTCAGCAGTTCTTGGGCTTCTGCCCGCTGATCATCACCGAGTCCAGATGTAAGGATTTCATCAGCGCTGCGCCCCATAACTTGTGCGGCAGTCCAACCATATATTCTTTCAGCAGCACGGTTCCAGGCTGTGATACGGATCTGATCATCGGTAGCGATGACGGCATCATTGATATGTCTGAGAAGACGGGCATGATACTTGATCTGCTCTTCTGCCCGCTTGCGCTCGCGACGTGATTCGGACTCGCGGAGTTCGCGTTCGATGGCTAGTCCAAGTCTTGCATATTTCCCCTTGACGAGAAAGTCATTTGCCCCTGCTTTTAGAGCAGCCACCGCAGTTTCTTCCCCGATCGTGCCAGATATTATGATAAATGGTATTTCCAGCCCACTGGCTTTTAGGATTTCCAACGCTTGAGGCGCATTGAATTTAGGCAGGGTGTAATCACTTAGGATCAAGTCCCAAGGTCTTTCGATGAGCATTGCTCGCATCGTCACATCTGTTTCGACACGTTCAAACTCTACTTCATAGCCGATCCGCTGTAGTTCGCGCAATAACAGTTCAGCATCATCTTCAGAGTCTTCAACAAACAACACACGCAGAGGTTTTCCCATTGACTACCTTTATTCTATTGATATCTTCTATAGCGGAAGCAATCCGCTGGCCAGTTTATCCTTGACGATATATCCATCTGCTCCCGTAGACTTGATTCTGTCGAGTAAGAAGCTGTTGTCATACCAGCCAGTCGCAACAATCTTGGCTTCTGGCAGGCCCCGGCGCAGTTCATGCAGAATTTCAAGTCCCATTCTGTCTGGCAGATTTATCTCAATTAAGACATGTGAGGGAGCTTCTTGTGTAGCTAGTCGCAGGGCATCGACTCCGTTCGCGGCGATGAGAATGCGAGGATTATTGAGTGTGTCCTGCAGCCATTTATGCAAGACAGATTGGAGAATTGGAGATGGTTCGACAAGCAAAAATACTGGCGCTGCGTTCATTGCGTCAGTATTTTCATTTTCTGTTCTTTGTTTGTCTGTAGGGAAATCTTAATAATTATCGAACCTGTGAATTTTGTAATCCCTCTCTAAGCTTCGAGCTTGAAGTTCTATTCCAGTGAAATCACCCCATGCTGGATAGCAAACTTAACAAGACCAGCCATATCCTCCACGCCGATTTTGCCCATCAGACGACTCCGATAGGTATCAACCGTTTTGGGAGAAATGGAAAGTCTTACCGCGATCTCCTGGCTTGTTTTGCCCTCTGCCACCAGTTGCAGGATCTCGCGTTCGCGCGGGCTAAGTTGTTCGAGTGGGCTGACTTCCATTGACACTTCCAAATTTCGGAAGGAGACATCTGTAAGTAGATCGCTAATGCGCTGACTCAGATAACGCTCCCCGCGATATACAGCGCGTACAGCATCGACCACTTCCAGACCTGCTGTTTCCTTGATAAGGTAGCCTTTTGCTCCTGCCTTCAACGTTCGATAGACATAGGGTTTGGTTTCGTGGATGGAAAGCACTATAACTTTAATGTGTGGATGACGAGGCAAGATCTGAGCAATGGCTTCGATGCCGTTCAACTCCGGCATGGATATATCAATTACGACAACATCTGGTACATGCTCGTCCACCAGCCCAACGGCTTCGCGGCCGTTTGCTGCTGTTCCCACCACCTCCATATCGGGTTGGTTTCCCAGCATGACGCGCAATCCCTCACGGATAATAGCATGATCATCAGCCACAAGAACGCGGATTTTCAAGAGTGCCTCTCGATTTCAAATGTCACCCGTGTACCATGCCCCGGCTCGGATTCAATCTGGACTTTCCCGCCGATGGACTCAATCCGTTCGCGCATGATCTTCAATCCCCAGGATGGTGCCTCTTTTTGGAACGCCGCGTTTGGATCGAACCCTCGACCATCATCTTCAACCCTCAAGCGGACTCTGCCATTTTCCCTGTGCAGACTGACTGCCAGTTGTGTGGCGTCTGCATGCCTCAACACATTGATAATTGCCTCCTGCGCGGAACGGAAGAGAGCAATCCGCACATTCGAAGGCAGACGCGGAGGCGTCAGATCCGTCAGGTCGGCAATCAGTTCCAGGTTTCCGCGTGAAGCCGCTCGTTCTGCATAGATCTCCAGCGCGGCGGCAAGTCCATACTCTTCCAGTTCGGGCAGATGCAATTCTGCCATGATATCGCGAATCTGACGTGTAATATCCTCCAATAGAGTCTGTGCATCATCGAACTTTCCGGCTAGCGTCTGCCCTGTTTCCTCGGACAGCAACGCCTTCATGTTTTGAAGAATAATGCTCAGACCGGTGAGATTTTGTCCTACACGGTCGTGCAATTCGGTAGTGAGTGCTCGGCGCTCAGACTCCTGCACTTGGAGCAGCTGGCGGGATAACTGCTGCAATTGTAGTTGACTCTCGCGCAGTGCCTTTTCCGCTCGCTCAAGGTTTGCATAGGACATCGCATTCTGTAGGGCGATTGATGCGATTCGCGACACGGCGACCAGTTTCTCCATATCAGATTCAGAAAATCTGGCTCCGTTCTTCTTGTTGTTAACTTCAAAGAATCCGATGACTTCGCCTTGCGGGTCGAGTATTGGTGTATCAATTGCTGCCTTCACACCAAATCGCTCACGAATTTCCGAGATAATCAGCTTATCCGACTGGGCATCATTCATCACATAGGGTACTTTATGGACCAGGACCCACCCTGGCAAGCCGACCCCTGGGGGCCACAAGTATTTGAATGGAAT
>DASWEH010000014.1:0-9838 GCA_036394895.1 Anaerolineales bacterium | reverse complement strand
ATCCAGGTCAAAGCCGAGGATGTCACCCGCGTCACATCCGGACTTCTGGCGGACCTGCCCATCAACGACATCACCATCACCGACCCACCTATCGAAGATGTCATTGAGCAGGCGTTTAATCAGTAGGGTGTAACTATGTTCAAAATTTTCCAACGACTCTGGCAAGTCAACTGGGCAGAACAGTGGCAGTACCGCGCCAACCTGATCATGTACCTGCTCTACTGGCTGGTTTCCCCAATCATCTATCTCGCCGTGTGGACCAGTATCGCCCATAGCAAAGGCAGTGTGAATGGATTTACTGCCAATGATTTCGTGACGTATTACATGACTCTTTTGGTCGTTGACCAAGTCACGAGCAACATCGTGATCCACACATTTGCCTACAAAGTTCAGGATGGATCGCTCTCAGGAGAATTGGTGCGACCCATCCACCCTATGCTGACCAATGCCTTGGTCAACAATATTGCTTTCAAAGCTCTGACCATCCTGGGCTTTATCCCTGTTTGGATCATTTTATTTTTTCTCTACAAGCCAGATTACAGCCATCTGACATTAACCGGGATTTTGGTCGCTATTCCCGCCATGATCATGGGATTCCTGGTTGGCTTTTTGCTTTCTGCAGCGATCACCTCCCTCGCGTTCTGGACGACGCGCGTCTATTCCATTCATGAGTTTTATTACGCGATGATCCTTTTGTTCTCGGGACAATTTGTGCCTCTACCCCTCATGCCAAAACTCATTCAGGATGTTGCCCAGTATTTACCATTCCAACTTCTCATTTACTTCCCCATTCAATTGATCCTGGGAAAACTCTCGAGCACGCAAATTATCCAGGGATACGTGGTGGGAACCATTTGGCTGGTCGTTGCGGTTTCCATCTTCACCTGGATATGGCGCAATGGTGTGAAACGCTTTTCCGCGGTCGGAGCGTGATCTTGAATACCTTGAAATTACTTTCCGCGTTTTTAAAAGTCAATATCCAGATGTCGCTGGCATATCGTGCCGATACAGTGGTCAATATTCTATTGAACCTGATGTGGCTGGGCTGGGAATTGCTCAGCTTGAGCATCATCTTCAATAATACCGAAACAATTGGTGGCTGGGGGTTTGGGGAATTGATTGCTCTGCTGGGTGTATTCCGGCTCGTCCACACGTTGATGATCGCTCTCATCTGGCCAAACACCGAAAAATTCAATCAGAGCATCCGGGATGGCTCCATGGACTATACCCTCCTGCAGCCGATCAACAGCATGTTCCTCGTCACGTTTTCACGAATTACCGTCTGGCGGGCTTGGGATTTGATACTCGCCACCGTCTTGATTGTTGTGGGCATCAATATCGCGGGAGACACAGTTACCTCGCTTCATCTCCTGACCTTTTTCCTGTTGACCGTTTCGGGAGCGATCGTCATTTACAGCCTGTGGATCGTACTCATCGCGTTAACGTTCTGGTTTACCAAATTCGACAACAATGTCACCATCCTGCAAGCACTGATGGACGCAGGTCGCTACCCTGTGACGGTTTATCCCGCGTGGTTACGCATTCTTGTGACCTTCGTCGTTCCCGTTGCAGTTGCAACGACAGTCCCTCTCCAGGCCTTGCGCGGCGAGTTGACCATCAGCCGCTCGTTGATATTTATTGCGATTGGCATCGCGAGTTTTCTAATTGCATCCCAGGTATGGAAACGGGGATTGAAACAGTATAGCGGTGCAAGTAGTTGAGCACATGACTCACCCCGAATTTAATCTTTCCGTATTTTAGCCACGGACACTTGCACCTGGTGTGATTTGCTCACTGGCACCGTACGCCAGTGCGGTGTAGCAAATCATGCGGGTGTTTCACGAATTTACATAGATTTGTCCGACTCGCCAGGGTGAGTCGCACAAATTGCTTTTGCTCCCACGGCACTTTTCCCCAATTTTCCCCTAATCCGCGCTAATCCGCGTAATCGGTAGCTGAATCCTTAAGTTTGGGGGGTGTCATGTTTATTCCTCAAGAAATCCGAGAAGAGTATACTCAATAGGTCAATCACAATCTCATCACGAAAGGAAAACAACATAATGAGCATCAAACTATTCCGTGTGGGGTGCATGGGTGCCGGACAAATTTTCAACGAAGCGCATCTCCCGGCTTATATTTCTCTGGATAGCGTCGAACTGGCAGCTATTTATGATCCTGATCGCAAACGGGCCGAATCCACGCGTGAGCATTATCTTTCTCTTTTGAAAGAAGCGGGCCAATCGACAGAAGGAGTGAATGTCGAACTCTGTGATACTGCCGAAGAACTGATCTCGAAAGTAGATATGATCGACATCTGTTCCCCTGCGCGCTATCACGCCCAGTACGCCGTCATGGCATTAGAGAAATATGTCCATGTGATGACGGAGAAACCGATGGCACGCACTTGGTGGGAAGCCAGACAAGTTGCAGAGGCTGCGCGCAAGTCACAAGCGATGTTTCAACTGAATGATGATAATTTATTCATCCCGCGTTACCGCGCGCTGCGTAACGTCATTGACGATGGGATGATCGGCGAAGTCCAGCATATTTGGATCACGCGCGGCTATCATGGTCCTGAAGCGCGCGGCGACTGGTTTTGGGATCCGATGGAGAACGGTGGTGGAGCGATCATGGATTATGGCTCCCACGCGGTCTCGTCGGTCTGGTTTCTGGCTGGATATGATAAGCAACCCGTTGAGGTCCGCTCCTTGGGGATCGAAGCCCGCCAAAAACTGCGTCTGATCGGCGGACGCTTCCGGCAGATCGAAACGGATGACGATGCCCACTTCAAAGTCCGTTTTGTGAATCCGAAAAATGGAGACTGGATTACAGCAGTCATCGAAGCGACATGGGCATGGCCTGAACTGGGGCAGGATGGCAGTGATGTGCATGGCTACATTGAAGTGGAAGGAAGTAAAGGCACTGTCACGGCCTGCATGGATGAAAACGAGCATGACTATTTACGTGTTGTCAGCCGAACCTTTGGTGAACGAATCATCCATGTGGAAGATGCTCTTTCGGAAGCAGGTTCATTTCGTGGGGAGATTGATAACTTTGTCAAATCCATTCACGCCGGTGTGCCGTCGATTTTGAATGCGGAGGTGGCTGCAGGCGGTATCGGCATGATCAACAGCGCGCAGCTTTCCGAGTTGCGTGGCCGTGTCACGATCACATCCGATGAATTAATGAAATTTAGCGAGGAACAAGCGGCAAATGAGTCGGATGTGTGGCAGGGCGGTGACCGAATTATCCAGGCGCTCTACGCACCATTCCGTGTGAGTTAATAATGGTTGAACCTGTTGTCCATCCTATGTTGAATAATATTCGCGCGCTTGCTGATCCACGCACTTGGCAAAAGAGCGTAAACCTGGCAGATGAGGCATTCTCAAATTGGTTGAAAACTCCACACGAGTTCAAACAAATTTATCTGGTTGGCCATGGTTCATCGCTCTACAACAGTCAAGTTGGGGAATATGTACTGGAACACATCACTGGCATTCCATCGAAAGCAGTTCCTGCTTTTGCTTTCTCTAGTTATATGGAACAGAGATTACTCGGACCACACACGCTGGTGATTGGAATTTCGACAACCGGCGAAACGCAATCCGTTTGCGATGCATTGGAACGGGCACGTGACGTGCGTTCGTCAGCGCTGGCTATCACTGCCCATCCGAATTCAGCGATAGCACAAAACGCAGACGCAGTCATCTTGACCGGCGGCGAAGACGATCAAATCTCAGTCAAAACGAAATCCTATATCCAGGCATTGATACCAATTTATATGTTGGCGATTTATTTGGCTGGCGATCAACCAGTAAGAAATTATTGGTTAAATCAAATCAATCTGGCTGCGCAAGGTGCTCGTCAGTTTTTGCAAGAAGGATGGGGTCAAATTAAGCAACTGGCAGAACAATTTGCCAGCGCTCCTAAGGTCTTTGTGCTGGGAACAGGCCCAAATCTTGGCACGGCGGAAGAAGCGTCCTTGAAGATCATCGAAATGGCAAAGATGTATTCCGAATGCCAGGAACTGGAAGACTTCTTCCATGGACGTTTACGTGAAGTGGATCAGAACAGTCCCTTGTTTTTCATCGCTGCTCAGGGTCAGGCCAGCCGTCGGGTTTTGGATTTCTTGACTGTAATGGATACGATTCATGCTCCATCCATTGTCATTACTGATAACAATACTCCAGGAATTCAACGCCTTGCAACGCATGTGATTCATATCCCAGTCTCACTGGATGAATTTGCCACTCCCCTGCTGTATGTATTGCCGATGCACATTTTTGGCTACGAAATAGCACTTCAGCGTGGATATGACCCGACGGCGCGGCGCTACAACATTGTCCCGCAGAACGTGAGCTATCAGGGAGAGGAATAAAAAGAAAAGAGCCAGAGACACAATGTCTATCTCTGGCTCTTTTAGAATAAAGATCTTCATCGAACTTAGGGAACAACTTGATTAAATTTGACGCGGTTATACAAGGTAATTCCTGCTGCCGCGGATACGTTTAGTGATTCAACCTTTTCATTCATTGGAATACGAACCTGAAGCGTCGCGGCTCGCTCGATCTCAGGCGAAGCACCTTCCTTTTCACTCCCGAAGACAATGAGCAGGCGCTCAGGGATGGATGCAATTTCATCCACTGTGCGTGTCGCCTCAGCAGACGTCACAAGCAAAGGTTGATTGTTTTGCTTGCAATAGCCAATCAACTGATTAGTTGAGGCAGTCATAATAGGAAGCGAAAAGACATAACCGCGGCTGGCGCGAATCAGTCGGCGGTCGTAAATATCGAGGGACTCCATGTTCAATAAAATGATGCCTCCCACACCCAGCGCAATAGAGGTACGAATGATATTTCCAATATTTCCCGAGATGCTCAAATCTTCTAGGACTACTACATCTTTTGTGACCGTTTTCAGGGCTTCCAACCCCAGGGATTTAGGTGTTTCGGCAATCGCAAAGATGCGTGAGATCTTGTCATTCTCAAAAAGCTTTTTTGTCGTGCGCTTTGCGACCTCATGAATGGTAGCTCCTGCCGTGAGATTTTTGCGCAATGTCTCAGAAATCACTTCATCTCCCGCGTAATAAACCGATTCAATTTCCACGCCCGCTTCCAACGCCTGTATGATATTTTCCTCGTCATCGATGAGGATCTGATTCAGCTCTTGTCTGCCAGTGCGGGTGAGCAGCTGTCGAATGGGGCTTGCCAACGGATGATTGAGAGAATCGATAAACAATGGATTATAGGGCGCATTGGTCGGTTGTTCATTCATGCAGACATGATACCCTCGCTGGGAAATAGGTGTCAAGCACAACCTTGCGAAGGTTCAACTTTTTGATTTTCACTTGCGGGCCAAACCTTCACAAGGTTATCACGGGTAAAATTGCTCCATCCTTATTCAGGAGCATTACATGGAATATTGGCTATCAACAAGTCCCATCCCTGGCATGATTTTATGGATCATTCTTTATATCAGTGACTATTCCCTCACGATCTATTCCGCGCGTGGATTTCGCGAGATCGGACATTTCCAATTCGAAGGCAGTTTTGAATTGACCCCGCAATATCAAAAAGATGTTGATGCGCTTAAGCCTGTTTCAAAACGGCATATTATTCTGCTCGCTCTTTCCAGCCTCTTGATTGTTTTTATCTGGTGGTTTACAAAACGTCTCCTCTTTTTCCCATGGACATATTTGTTATATCTTGGAATGTTCTTACTAGGTGAAGTGGCTGTGCATCTACGCCATCTTCGCAACCTATCTTTGATCCGAGAAATCAGAAAAGATGGAGGGGTGGAAGGACAGATCTTTTACAAAAAATGGTTTTCTTATAGAATTTCAGCTTCAGAATTCTATCTTTACTCGGTTCTCTTTCTAATCATGGCCGTGCTGACGTACAGTCCTTTTTTCCTGGGCGGTGCAATCATGTGTTATGGAACTGGATTCAAACATAGCAGGTTGGCGAAGAAGGCAAAAATGACTGCTCAAGCCGCCGTCCTCGGCGGCGAGGGCGCCACCGAGGGCAGAATAATTGAATCAAAAACATGAAAATCATCTACGAAGATAAATACGTTATTGTCGTTGATAAACCTGCTGGACTCTCCGTTCTGCCGGATGGATGGGAAAAGGATTCCGACTATCTTGTCAAAATGCTTGAAGAAGAATATGGAAAAATCTTCATCGTGCATCGTTTAGATAAGATCACAAGCGGAGTGATGGTCTTCGCGCGTGACGCAGAGACTCATCGCGCGCTCAACATTCAATTTGAAAATCATGACGCGCAAAAGACATATCACGCGATCGTCGAAGGGAATCCAAAATGGGAAGAGAAGGTCGCCAAACATCCCTTGCGCGCCAATGTCGGTCACAAGCATCGCACGATGGTGGATGATAAAAACGGGAAACCCTCCGAGACACGCTTCAGGGTCATTAAACGGTATCCAGAGTCGGCTTTGGTGGAAGCCAAGCCTATGACGGGGAGAA
Organism: Anaerolineales bacterium; assembly: GCA_036394895.1. Classification (GTDB taxonomy): domain Bacteria; phylum Chloroflexota; class Anaerolineae; order Anaerolineales; family Villigracilaceae; genus Defluviilinea. Next base: position 3,354 of record DASWEH010000014.1, on the reverse strand, counting down.
CACATCAGATCCGAGTCCATGCCTATGCGTTGGGACATCCACTTGTAGAAGATGTCCTGTACGGGGCGCGTGATCTGTATGGGCTTCCACGTCCGATGCTGCACGCGCAATCGTTGTCGTTCATTTATCCAGCCACAAATGAGCGAGTGAAATTTTCCGCGCCGCACCCGGCTGATTTTGAAAAAGCGTTGGAACGTCTAAACGTTCAAACGTTCCAACGTTAAAACCGATCTACGAAATTTTTCTGGCCTCCATGTAGAAGCGTTTCTCACGAGCCTCCCCCATCGAAAATGTTTTGCGCGGCAATGCGCCATCGAGAATGACGGTCTTGAACAAATCAGACTTGTTCATGCCAGGCAGGTAAAAGCCCGCGTTGTTCGGCTGACTTCCCAACTTCACCGTGACATCCTGGCCGTGGACGTAATCAACTTTTTCCGCGCCACCTTCCTTGAGGAAAGTATCAAGAAAGGATTGGATGGTTCCCACTGGCAAATTGGATGAAGGATTGGCAATTTCCAGTACACCGAATTGTTTGCCGCCTCCAACCAAGCCGATGGTTTGCTTCTCACCTTTAGCAGAGTCTACCGCCTTGACCATTTCCTCGGCGCTCGCCACGGGCTTGTAGGTTAAGTTTGCCCCAAAGGTTTTTTCGAGTTCAGCGAAGAGATCCTTTTTCAAACCAAACAGCACGCGATGGATGGGTTCAAACTCAAGCCCTTCATCATGGACGTTTTCAATCTCGACCAAGGCATAGCGCGCAGGATGGTCCATGCCAGCCTGTGGTTTCATTTTCTCCCAGATGGCTTTGGCAGTTGCGAGCGAATGATTGCCATCACCCATCGCAAAGAGTAAAACAGGTTTGTCCTTATCAATACCGTACTTTGCAGCAAATGTTTCGGGATGAGCGAGTCCGCGTAGTGCATCAACAACTTTATTTTCAAGTTCTTCGTTGACTGCATAACCTGCTAGATGTCCACTTTCCAGCATCAGATCAAAGTCATATAACTTCTCGAGTTTGGATTTGGCTGCACCCAACGGTTCAATGACCGTGCGATTCGGATCATCGATCAACACAAGAATATGCGGTAGTTCAAGCAGCGCGCCTTCACGGATCTTCATGCGTGGTGGAAGGCGATCCACAATCGTTCCCTCCGTTGCACGGATTAGGCTTGAGGATCCCTTGTTGTAATCATACGCTTCAAGATCGAGGCAAAGGACGATGCCTTTGCGCGTCTTGCCTGCAACAGTCCGTTCTACATAGACAAGTCCATCGTGCGGCTGAAGGATTCCTTCGTCCATATACTTACGCATACTGGACTGAATATTCTGGATGCGTTCCTCTCCGCCTGGCTTTTCAAGATAGACTTCGGGGAAAGTTAAATTCAACGTAGACGGCGCATCGCCTACAATCTTTTCCACATCGTTCCAATATTCAGGCTGGGAGGTGAACTGGTCACAGGCGATGACCGCCCATTTGGTTAAGTCTGTGCCATTTTTAGGGAGATAGACTTGTGGGATTTGAATGCCAAGGTCACTGATAATTTTCATGGACATATCCTTAGACAAAATTTATGTCGTTGCGAGGAGCCGCGAAGCGGCGACGAAGCAATCTCCAAATAAGTTGAGATTGCTTCGTCGGAAAGTTCCTCCTCCTCGCAATGACATTAACTAGACAGGCTGCATGTTCTTGGCAAACTCGATTAACTTTTCAGCGACCTCTGCGCCGACGCGCCACTGGGCTTCTTTTGTCCCCGCGCCGATGTGCGGTGAGCCGATCACGTTATCGAGTTTGAGCAGTTTCCAATCTGTGGGAGGTTCTTCAGCAAAGACATCCAACGCCGCGCCCGCGACCTTGCCACTGGTCAAGGCTTCGTAAAGTGCCTCTTCATTGACGATACCGCCGCGCGCGCAGTTGATAATGCGGACTCCGTCCTTCATCTTGGCAAATTGCTCAGCACCAATCATATTGGCGGATTCTTTGGTTTTGGGTAGGTGCAGGCTGATGTAATCGGACTGAGCCAGCAATTCATCCAAGGTGACCATTTTGACGCCGTTCGGAGAAGTCACATAGGGATCATAGGCCAGGACCTTCATACCAAGTGCAAGCGCAAGCTTGGCAGTCTGATGTCCAATGTTGCCATAGCCGATCAGGCCGAGCGTCTTGCCGCCCAGCTCCACGCCGGTAAAGGCCTTCTTCTCCCACTTTCCTTCCTTCATGGTGGCAGTCGCCTTGTAGAGTGAGCGCGCCAGCATGAACATATAGCCGATAGCCAGTTCTGCCACAGAAACAGAGTTGGCAAGCGGAGTGTTCATGACGACGATGCCCTTGGATCTGGCATATTCGTAGTCAATGGTGTCAAGACCCGCGCCGCCGCGCACGATCACCTTGAGGTTAGGGCAGACGTCGATCAACGGTTGTCGAACTTTGGTCCGCGAGCGAACGACCATTCCATCATAGGCAGGCAAAACATTCGGAAGTTCCTCAGGGGTAATGTCGTCGCGTACATCCACGATCAATCCTGCGGCGCGCATTTGTTCAATATATTCTTTTTCGGTCTTGTCACAAATTAGGATTTTCATTGATAGGCTCCTTATGAGAACAGAAATTAATAACAGAGACCTACCCGGCCCATGGCCGGCAGATCTCTGTTTGGGAGATGAAGATAATCACAAAACCATTTTACTTAGTGCAAAACTCCATGTCAACGACATAAATCAGGCAAGAAAAGTGCTAATTGTTCTTTGTGAATTGTCTGACAAAACATTATAATGAAATGAAAACTAAAAGTTTTCGCCCAAATGGGTGATTCTGCGCATTTCTTGCGCATCTACAAAACCATATGAATAGGAGCTATTTCCATGACCAAACGCGTCTTCAACTTCAACCCCGGTCCTGCGGTCCTGCCACTCGAAGTGCTGGAAACAGCACAATCCGAACTGTTGGATTTCAAAGGCACGGGCATGTCTGTGATGGAGATCAGTCACCGCTCGAAGGAATTTGAAGCTGTTATCCAAACCGCCGAAGCGGATTTGCGCGAATTGCTCGGCATTCCCACCAATTACAAAATCATGTTCCTACAGGGTGGCGCTTCTTTGCAATTCGCAATGCTGCCGATGAATCTGCGCGCGGCTGGCGCCTCTGCCGATTACATCGTGACCGGCACATGGAGCAAGACCGCTATCAAGGAAGCACAGAAACTTGGCGCGGCACGGGCTGCTGCCAACACCGAAAAGGAAGGGTTCAACTGCCTGCCCGAGAATCTTGACCTTGATCCGAACGCCGCGTACCTGCACTTTACCTCCAACGAAACCATCCATGGCGTAGAATTCTCTACGGAGCCAACTCCACCTGCG
>DASWEH010000013.1:0-8018 GCA_036394895.1 Anaerolineales bacterium | reverse complement strand
CTTTGCTTGGATGATTCTCCTGCACGGGCAATGTCATCTGCAAAGACACCGTCACCCGCGCCATTTTCTCCATGACATGCAGCGCAGTTTTGGGTATAGAGTTTTTGTCCATTCGCGAGCGATTCCGGAGTTGTATTTGACTCCCATATGTAACTAACCACATCCCATTTTTCAGATTCATGGAGACTAGTCGAACCTAATGCTTCAAAAACCTGATAAGGTGAATTCGCGCGGTAGAAATTTGAATTTATAAATTGGGCAATCGATAGATTGCCTGCCAACTTCTGACCTCTAACTGCTGAAGGCTGAACGCTTGGAACGACAGGTGATTCATGCGGCGTGTCAATGTCAATGCCGAGAGTTACATACAGAGGATTGGCAGGAGCAGTTACAGGATCTGTATCAGGACCATTGACTTCTATCGTGCCGCGCATCCGCCAGTGATTGACTCCACACCATCGCGTGCAGAAAAATGTGTAAGTTCCGGGCTTGTCAAATGTCAAAGTGACATGAGTGACTTTTCCAGGCTCAACATCTACTGGCTCCCTCTCCATTTGTCCGACTGCAAAACCATGCATGACATCGTCCGACGTCAACCGTAACTCAAGTGGCCGGCCGACTTCCGCTTGGATAACATCAGGACTCCAGCCTCCGCCCTCAGCCATTTGCGCATGGATCAAGGGCGTGCGTATCCAAAAGAATAATGGTCCTCCAACTGCAAGGAGAATCCCTGCTGTGACCAAAATGCGCGAGATAAATTCTGAGTGTCTCATAACAATAACCAGAGCATCACCGATGTCGCAATAAAACAAAATGCAATAACCGGAATGGATGCCGTTTTCGCTTCCTTCGCGGCCTTCTGTGCCGTGCGCGCCGACCAGATCAACCCGCCCACAAGAGCAAGTGTTTGCGCAGGCCCGAGAATAGATGTGAGCATAGGTTGCCACGCGACATTTGCTGAGCCAAATAGATTCCAGCCCAAACCAAGTGGATCAGAGAAGGAAGCAAGTATGTAAGTTGCATTGGTGAGAACAAACGACAAACTAAATGCAACCCAGAACATCAAGCCAAGAGGGATCAAAGAAGTAGAGAGAATTGCAAAACGTTTTTTGAAAATGGGGAGACTTTCGAAACGTGTTACGCAAAGTGCAAAGAGCGCTGGCATAAGAATGAAGATGATCGACAGAAAAACGGCAGCGTAGATAAACCACGCGTTGGTGCCAACGTTATAAGCCGCGTCTTTCAGCGCGCCCCACGGACCGAGCAGAACGCCTGCATAGATCATCGCCGAGCCAAGCATGATAAAAGCTTTGAATGCTTCATCCATTCGTGTGGATGGTTTGGCAAGATCTGCAGAGAAGGAGCGCAGGTTGACCGCGATGTTATCGTGCGGACAGGTGCGGATACATTCCATGCATAAGCCGCAATACGTATTCTTTGTCAAGCCACCCGGAAAGACATCCCACGGACAGCCATAGCCGGCGGTTGAGCCGTTGTAGCAGGGTTTACCCTCGCATGTAGCACAAACCTGTTTATCTTTAATTCTCAGTTCAATCGGCGCGGTTTGCGAATAGAGGCCGATAAATCCACCGACTGGACAGAGATAACGGCAAAACGCGCGGCGTTCAAAGACGGTGCTCAAGCCAATCGCTGCGAATAACATAGCTGCTAAAACAATGCCTGTAATATTGGGCGTTGTAAGAAGAACGCTGCTAAATAGAGCAAGCAAAAGAAAAGAAATATTCTGCAACCAAATATTTCGAAATGCTCTTGGCCAACGTAAGTTGAACCACCGCGGCTTTTTATCTGGTGGAGCGAGTACCGCACCACGCTGCAGCCATTCCCCAGGAAGGGGAATGGGACACACAGCGCACCAGCCTCGTCCAAAGAACGGGACGGCAACCAGAATCAGGATCGCCCACCATGCGATCCACACAAACACAATACTGAAGTTATGGCTTCCAACGGGAGTGCCAACAAGCCCAGCCAGGATAGCAAAGATATACCCAACTAGCATGACAATAAATACTGCCAACTGTGGGTAACGGCTCGTAAGTGATTTCTTGATGAAAGGACTGCGGGTAAGTTCGATCTTTGCCATGTTGAAATTATGCTTTTTGTGTTCGCGAAATAATGATTCCGATCATAGCAAGCGTCGCTAATCCAACGGAGCGAAACAACCAGTTGTTTGTACCTACTGTTAATTTACCGATCATGAACGGGTGCATGGCACCGCAAGTAACATTGCATCGAAAGCGGAAGGAACCTGGCTTGTTGGCAGTAAAGGTTAGCGTGGTAGTTTGACCCGGATCTGCTTCGACTGAAATGTTGTAACCATCTATATAAAGTCCATGTACTACATCGGTGCTGACAAGTTGAATGGTCACTTTGTCACCAGGGTTAACGTTTAGCTCTGAGGGAGAATAGGCAAATTGTCGGGCGTCGATCCGAAAGGTCCGCTCTTGAGGTGCGATGGACGGAACTGGCAGTGGAGCGAAAGCTACTGCCAGTCCAGCCATTACAAAGAGGAGAAGAAGCAAATGAGAACGCATTCTAAGGAATATTGGATGGACCGTACTTGGAATAAGTCGAATCGATATAGGCTCTTGCATCCTGAGGACTTTTCCCATCCTTCAGCAATCGCATGACATCTTGTGTAATATCCACGCAGATAGAACAGCCAAGGGCATGATTATCAAAGGTGAAGTTACCTTGATCATCGACCTTCGAAACGTAGCAGGAGTAATTGGAGGTATGACCAACATTTCCACAACCACAATAGCAAGGAATGTTCTTCATCACATCAGGATTTGCAGAGGCAAACTGGTAGGCTTCCTGTACGGTCACCGGCGCAGATTGCACTTCTGCGGGCATCTGATCCATGGAAGTCATATTCAGATGAACATCACTCGTTTGGGATTGTGTTGAGCAAGCGGGGAGACTCACCAATGCGATCAAGCCGATCAGCAGAAGAAAAAGTATTTTTCGGGAAGTTATCATTCGGCTCTCCATATCAGGTTTTGATCATCATAGCAATGGGGTGATTCGCAAACCAGTGACAAATGCCACGCTATCGAGCGAAATATGACCTGATTTATCTGTATTATTATCCTTACATACTGGATGATAAAACCTGCACAATATCAGGAACAGCGTGAAATGGCGGCATGAGTCATACGCCAAATGGCTTATAACGAATGTCATTTAGTGAATTCGTTATAGTCGGTTACGGTAATGAATCAGTCGTCATCATCCTTCGGCTTCTTGAATTCATTCCAGACCAAAAATATGATCACCGCGGTGACCACACCAGCTATCCCCGCTGTAACAATAAAGCTGGAAGCAGAACCAAATATCCACTTCCAAAAGGTAGCAAATAATATGGCCCCAATGACAAGAGCCGCCATATAGGAAAGAAAATTGACTCGCGATCTTTTCATTGTATGCCGTTCACCACATTCTTATTCCACAATCAACTTTCCGCAAAATTTCCGCGATTTTCGTCAAGTCGACTTTGCCCGCGTCATATTCAAGATCAAGTTTTCCTGCCGTAAAATTAATTTTCACACCACTGACGCCTGGAAGCGCGCGTAGAGCTGGCTCAAGAGTAGAATCTGTTTGATTTGACGGCAACCTGGTTACGGGTAGTTCGATGCGAGTGAGCGTCCGCTCAGGGTTAAAGCCTGTCGTCGCGGAAGTCGTCATATAACGATGCGGTTCCTTGTCGAATTGATCCACACAAGATTGAGAGCAAAAATAAAATGTTTGCCCCATGTGCTCGCGTTTCGCAAAAGCGCTTTGCAATTCAATATTCATTCCACATACAGGATCACGAACAGTCATAATTCACCTTCTCTACAAGAGATATTTGAAGTTTATATTGGTTTGACAACGTGAGACAGCGAATTTCAGCCCGATTCAACATAAGCAAAATTGCCTACTTGAGATGAGCAATTTGATCGGGGCGCAGGAGCTTATTGCGTTGGGGTTCTTCTACGTACAGATAAATAAGCCAAATAGCTTATTACAACATAGGTCATTTCCCTAAGAAAACATAGGGAGTTACCGGGTTGTTGCAAGGAATGGAATTCCTATACTTAAGTGTAAACGGGACATCCCAGCCAGTCTCAGAAACGGAGGCGAACACATGCACAAGAACCATTCAAACATGTCAAATATAAGCAACGATCACGATCCTCATTATCGTTACCTGCTCATCATGACCGTACTCTCTTTTATATCCATGTACATACTTATGTACGCCATGGTTAATACTATTGGCAATGTATATAACAATTTCAACCAGTTCTATATGGCAGGACTGATGACGGCTCCAATGGTATTGATAGAGCTTTTCGTGATGCGGTCTATGTACCAGAACAAGAGACGCAATGCTTTGATCGTTGCCGCAAGCGTTATTGTAGGGCTAGTCTTTTTCCTGCTCATCAGACAACAGACAGCAATTTCAGATAAGCAATTCTTGAGATCAATGATTCCGCATCACGCGGGAGCAATCCTCATGTGTGAGCATGCATCAATACAGGATACCGAGATTAAGGCATTGTGCGAGACTATCATCTCGAGCCAGCAGGCCGAGATTGATCAGATGAAGGCAAAATTGCTTGAACTTGAAAGGTAGCAAAGTTAACTTATCTGATGCCTGGTTCATTCTGCAATGCCGGCGATGCTTTTGTACAAAGCAAAAAGCCTACCCGCTAACTTGGGTAGGCTTTTGATTAGGATGAGCAACTGGATTTAATGATGGTGCTCGTGTTCACTTCCAGCTGCAGCCGCATACTTCTCAGGATCCTTATCAAAGGACTTCTTGCACCCTGCAGAGCAGAAGTAGTAAGTTTGCCCTTTATACTCAGAAGTGCCAGCCGCGGTCGCAGGATCAATATCCATTCCACATACGGGGTCATGAACTGTATTTGCCATAAGATTGTCTCCTTTTGTTTGATCTGTCGCCTGTTTCATTAATAACTAAACTTTTGAATGATTTTGCAGGCCAGAATTCGAATTTTCAGTTTAGCTAAACATGCGGCACTCTGTAATTATCGCGTTAATAGACATCTTTAGCGAGGGCAAAATTACTCCAAATCTAGTAAGCAATTTCGCCTACTTCAATTGCGATTTGATGAAGTTACTCTATCAATTCGCGCAACTACCGCCTTGACCAGGCGCCTGTTTGAGTAGACCCTTTTTCTGAAGGTCCTCATGTACCCTACTAGCACCAGAAGCGGATGATAACTGATTGCCGACTACAAGCTTAGCGTCAGCACCAGCGAAGTCGACTCCCTCGTTTAATTGAAGATAGATTGCAGTCTCGAGCGTTTGTTGTGGGAACCAGTAGGCATTAATATACTTTGCGGTCTCATACATCTGATCTGCATTGGCGCCCTTGGAAGCCATTAACTCCAGAACGCCCAGCATAGCCATGCCATGGTTACAATCGGGGAAAAGCGTATGATTGTCGCAACACGGACGATAAATAGAGGTGGCTACTTCTTCTACGAGCTTTTGCTGCTCAGCAGTAAGTGGAATCAAATCCATACTCGCATACAAGTCCTTGATTGGTTTGCTTGCCAAGCTCCACCCACCTGTAGATGCAAAGCGTTCAACCTGCCCATTGCTATATTGAACCATTGGTCCCTCAGTTAGGATGGAGTTCTCATTCGCCAAGCCAATAGCCCAGAAAAAGTTGAGCAAGAAATGCGCATTCTCTGCATTGATGATGATTTCTTTATCACTGCCACTCTTTAGGATCTCAATTTGTTCAGCGGAAAGTGGATTGCCGGAGTTTTGATAGATGGCAGCAAAGGCATCGTAATCAATGACACCGCTCTCGATCAAGCGAGGGCCAAAATCTCCATAGGAAACTGGCAGGGCATATCCATCTTTGGGATTGACCTGTTCATATAGCACACTTAACTCTTTTTGTTCCAACTCAGCGGTTTCATCCTGACCCCACTTAAGATAACCAGTCCCCAGGCCGATTAGGAAAACCACAAGGGTACCAATAACCATCCATGCAATTTGTCTAATTCGTGTGTTTATAGAAAGCGTTTCAGGCGTTTGTTCTGTAATGATTTCCATCTCTGCCTCTATTTTTCTATGTTATATCCAGCCTGTTCCCAATCTGCCATGCCGCCTTTGAGATTCCAAACATTAATGTAGCCAAGCGAAACAAGTTTCTCTGCAGCAATCTGACTCATATGTCCACTGCGGCAGTACAATACAATTTTGGCATCTTTATCAGCAGGCAGTTGAGATAGGTTTTGTTCCATCTGATCGTAGGGAATGGATAAGTCTGTTTTCGCAATATTGCCTGCAAAGGGAATATGCACATTGATGAAGACAAAATCTTTATTCTTCAACATGCTGTTGAGCTCTTTGGGGCCAACATTCTTGTAGGAGCCACCTGCTACAGAAACATCTACTCCAGCGATCGACTTGGATTGGCAACCTACCAATAGAACGATTGTAAGCAGAAGTAAGAAAATCCTTTTCATGATTTATGCCTTTTGAAATGTATGTCCACTTAAGTAACCGAGATATGCAGGCACGAGCGGAAGAACGCATGGGGAAAGGAAGGATAACAGCCCTGCCAGGATCGCTGTGAAATACGTCGGTGCGGCAGCGAAGAGCGCGAATCTCTCCACATAGAATCCATTCTTGAAGGCCCAGATGGCAATCAGGCTCATCGTGTTCGTAAGAAGTAAACCCCCGATGGCGATAATAAATACACCACTTGCGATTTGAATTGCTCGGCGATAACGACCCACACGCTTGATCCAACCTGTCGCACGCTCTAAGCCTAAGGCCATGGCAAGGAAGGGAATGCCCAAGCCAAGGGAATACCCTGAAGCCAGCCACATGGCTTGTCCAACCGTTTGTTGACTCAAACCCATGGTTAGGATCGCGCCGAGCGTGGCTCCAATACACGGGCTCCAACCTGCAGCGAAGAAAATGCCCATAAGAGCCGACCTGCCAAAGGTTCCAGTGCGACCTGCGAACTGGGCTCGTGTATCCGCATAAAACCAGGGCAACCGAATCACTTCCAGCGTCGCCAATCCAAACATAATAACGATCACACCACCAATCTGTGCAATGATCCTTTTATACGCGCCAAAGAATTGCCCAACCAGTGTGACGGACCCACCCCATCCGACAATAAATACCAGGGAGAATCCGGCTACAAATAAGAGCGCGTGCAGGAATATTCTCAAACGTTCATTCTGTGATTGAGCCAATCGAGTTGCGATGTTTGTAGACATAAATAAACCTACCAAACCGAGATGATGGAATGATAAGCAAAATCCCTCAATTTATTGAGCGCAAGATAGCGGGATTTTATATAGGCAAAATGGCTTATGACATTGCTCTCTTACATTACACTGCCTTTATTTTCATCGGGAATAGTATATTTCGCAAACTTAAAGCTTTGTCAAATATATTGTCCCCAGTGATAAAGAATATTCTGCCAGGCTTATGGATCGATCAACCAACCGACGTCAACCACACCTTTCCAGTCACTGACAATTGTCCAAGTATCAGGGTCAATTAAAGTTGTATAACTCACGTTGCTGCTGATTGTATTGATAGATACCAAAATTGCTTTTCGATCCAGACGGCGGCTCGGGATCAGATATATACCGTCCAGGTGCTTGATGATGCTCTTGGAAGATATGTCATAAATGTCCGTCCACGGTATTCCATTATTCCAGCCTGTCAAGAAGAGCTGCCTGCTATCAGGAGATAGTCTCACCGCAGATGCATCAGTACTTATTTTGTCAACAAGTGTGCTATTTTCCGAGGCAATCACTTGCAGACCAATGGAAGTATCCGTTATGTCCCAGTCGTTGCCATTCGCTTGTTGAGTGACCACCTCAGTATTGCCTGCCACAAAAAGGAATTTTCCATCTGATGAAATAACAGCCTGCTTGACTGCGCCATCCATTCCCTTGGCATGTGCGACGCTTGCAGTCAACGCCAAGAGTTGATTAAGCCAGCTTGTT
>DASWEH010000012.1:0-5334 GCA_036394895.1 Anaerolineales bacterium | reverse complement strand
TTGCACTTTGTGTCACGGAGAAAACCTAAATGGGCAGACGAATCGTGAAGGCGGCAACGTGTATGTGGCACCCAACCTGACACCCGGTGGGGAAATGGGCTTCTGGTCTGAAGAGCAATTCATTACAACACTGCGCACCGGTGTGACACCAGGTGGACACAAGCTCAACGATTTCATGCCGTGGAAGTATCTCGGGCAAATGACCGATGATGAACTGAAGGCTGTGTGGTTATACCTGCAATCACTGCCCGCGCTGCAACAGGGTAAGTGAAATCTGACTTAGTGTAGCCTGACAAGAGATTTTTCCAACTTTAGTGCAGTGCGAAAGGAGATTGACATGTCAAAACCTGAATTGATCAAGAAAAGTGGCTGGGCATTCATTGCAGGCGCCTTTGCCTTCATCACCATTCTGAGCGGCTCGGACCCCATCGCAATTCCCGGATCGGTAGTCAGTGCAATCCTGTTGGCAGTTGGGATGTCAGGTTTGCGGACGGCTTATAGTGAACGTGCCGGTAGCTTTGGCAGGAGTATGTTGCTGCTGGGTATGCTCGGCCCTATTCTTTGGATTATCGTCATTGCATCCATGGCCATCACGGTAACTGAAACTCAGGTTACGGAGGGTTTATGGGTCCTGATATTTGTAGGGCCGGCAATCTCATTACTTGGCTTGACCTTGTTTGGCCTGGCTGCGTTGCGCAGTAAACCCATGTCCCGCTTGAACGGGCTGCCTGTTCTCGCAGGAATTTGGTATCCAGCGACTTATATCTTGTTCTCCGTTTACGACATCTCACATAAGGGCGCGTTTCCAGACCAATATTTGCCTGCACTTGTGTTCATGGCAGTGATACAGTTTTTAGCGCTGTGCATTCTGGGCTTTGTGTTGATTAATGATTCGCCAAAGGAATTGGCGACAGCCTGAGTGACATACTCCATGTGGAAAGGGTGATGGCGCGGCGAGAAATGGGCTTTGTACTCGACCTGGATTCAAGTGATCGGGTTCACAAGCACGATTTTCATTGTCGCCCTCGGAATAGCAAAGTCGTATTTGGTCGCAGCGCGTTTGATGGCTTTGGAGTTGCTGCTGACCCGCTCCGCTTTCTTTCGAAAGGAAATATAGACTCGCCGAGAGGTGAATGGTAAGCAAACAGGTCAATGGATTGCAATTTGTTCGTGAGTGTTCAAGACTAGCGAGACAATGTGCAGTGAGTGGATTGCCTTATTCGAAAATGGAATTCCACCGAAAGGAATTAAGACCATGGATAATCAAGGCAAACAAGAGAATTTCTTTGAAGGCAGTGTCTGGGTGCTCTTCCTGGTTCTTGGCGTAATCGAAATTCTGTTTGGGGCGGGCGATATGATCGCCGGGGTTGAGAATGATCCGGCGATACTCATCAGCGCCACAGGAATAACCCCGGCCGAATTGAAAGCCCAGGATCCAGTGCTTTACAATGCCATGGATCAACAGCAGAAAGCCATTGGGCATGTTCTGCTGATGACGGGTTTGCTGATTTCCATCATTTCCCTGACAGCCTTTCGGCGCGGGGCGCGCTGGGCCTGGTTCACGTTCTGGTTAGTCCCGATTGATATGGCGCTCATTGTTGTTTCATCATATAACAACCGCCAGCCGGATGAATCGCTGGCGCCGCCCTTCTATTCCGGACTTCTCTTCGCAGTGCTCACAACCTTGTGGCTGGCACTGTCCCACCGGAAATATTTGTCACGGGAAGGGGAATAGGGATGAACATCCGCGTCTCGCTGCCGGGAGGCGTATAATGACGTTACCCACATCGCACTACCACAAAAGTAATGTCCCAGCAGGTATAAACGGAATGAGGAGGCGATCATGACCACCCAGACCGAATCCTATACTCGCCTTCATGGTAGATGGCTCCTCATCGCGCGGCTGGCGTGGGTCGCCACTGCGATACTGGCGACGATCATGCACATTGCTGCCGCGCCTGTTGCATTCGATCTCTTGCGAACCCCTTGCTACGAGAGTCCTTGTGATACGCAGTTCCAGACCCCCTCCGAGGCGGACAGCCAGGCATCCCTAGAGTTTGGCGCGTGGTCCCAAGCAATTCAGGAGGCCGCGGTCCGGCTTTTGACCCTGGGCGTTGCCCTGCTCATCTTTTGGCGCCGGTCGGACGATTGGATGGCATTATTAACTTCCACCATGTTGGTGACGATCTTCGCGGTTCTCTCCCCTTCGCCGGTGATGCTGGCAGACACCCAACCGTTGTGGCATTTGCCGCGCGCTTTGCTGTGGGCGATTGGGTTGGGATCAACCGTGGGCTTGTTCTATCTATTCCCCGATGGGCGTTTTGTGCCGCGCTGGACGCGCGGACTGACGATTGCTTTACTGGTGATCATCGGCGCCCTGACTGCGGCAGGCGCTCCCTTCCTGGCGGGCTTTCCCATCTTTGTCGTCGCTCTCGCCACCGGCGCGGCCGCCCAAATTTATCGTTACCGGCGGGTGTCGGGCCCTCTTCAACGCCAACAGATCAAGTGGGTTGTACTTGGCATCATTGGTATGGTCCTGCCGATGCTTGTTGCCTTCTTTGTTGCCTTTCTTAATCCATCGTTGAACCCGCTGCTAAGTACTGAACCAAGATCATCGCAAGCTGTGGATATTTTCGGCTTGATGGTGACACTTTGCATCGTGATTCCGCTCTGCTTCCTGCCTGTGACGCTGGCTTTTTCGCTGCTGCGCTACCGCCTATGGGATGTGGATATTGTCATCAACCGCACGCTTGTCTACGGCGCGTTGACTGCCAGCGTTGTTGGTTTATATGTTTTGATCGTGGGCGGATTTGGCATACTTTTTCAAATGCAAAACAACCTGCCAGGTATCATCATTGCCATCTTACTGATTGCCTTTCTTTTTCAACCACTGCGACGGCGCTTGCAAAATATTGTCAATCGCTTTGTGCCTGTGCCGCAAGCGATCGTCCGTCCATCAATCGCCGCGCCAGGGACTCAAACCAAACAAGAGCAAAACGTTGTTATCACCGACAGCGCGCCCAGTACCATCTTGCACGGCCGTTGGCTTCTCTTGGCTCGGCTGGCATGGGCAGCAGTGTTTTTGACGCTGACTGCCATGTATGCGCTTGGCTTCCTGGCGGTGCGTGATGCCCTCTCCACGGTTTGCGAAGAAGAGCGATGCACGCTGAGGCAGCAGATTCGCCGCACTGACGCGGGAGAACGAGTCGTCAAATGGCCGGGGCCGCCCATCGGCTATGCTGAACCTCTGCGTCCCGAACAGGTCGATGCACTTGAGACGCTCGGCATGTCACTCGATCAGTATGGCTGGCTTGCCGCCCTGCAAATGGGGATCCCCGCGCTGGCATATTTAATAATTGCCGCTGGGTTATTCTGGCGGAGGTCCGACAACTGGATGGTACTGTTCGTGTCCGTGATGGTAGCGACGTTCCTGCTTCCGAATACACCTCTGCCTTTTACCCTGTCGGTGTACCAGCCTGCCTGGGAATGGGTTGTTGATGTGGCTTCACTGGTGGCGCTAAGTTGCTTCCTGATCCTTCCGCTGATCTTCCCGAACGGACGATTCGTGCCGCGCTGGACGCGTTGGGTGGTTTTGTTTGAACTTGCCGGCGCGGTTACAGTGACATTGTTTCGGAATTCCTTTATGGAAATCCCCAGGGCAACTGGTTTCATTGAAGTCTTCATAGTCGCCTCGCTTGGCACAGGCGTATATGCTCAAGTCTATCGCTACTTCCGGGTGGCAAACTCTGTCGAGCGCCAGCAGATCAAGTGGGTCGTCGTCGGATTGGCAGGATTCATCTTTACTTCTTTCCTGATACTGCTCCCTCTGAACGAGTTGTTGAACTCCCGAGCGGCGAGTCTGGATCTCGCGCGGGCGCTCGTCCTGTCAACCATTCCAGATACCCTTTTCCACGCGATTAGCCTCTTCATCCCGGTCTCGATCGTCATCTCTGTTCTGCGCTACCGGTTGTGGGATATTGATATCTTTATCAATCGCTCGCTCGTCTACGGCGCGTTGATCGTGAGCGTCATAGGCTTATACATGATTGTAGTGGGGGTGGCTGGCGCGTTATTTCAATCTGTCGGAAACACGCTGCTCGCGATCCTTGCTACCGGTTTGATCGCGGTCCTCTTTCACCCTCTGCGACAGCGTCTTCAACGCGGCATTAATCACCTCATGTACGGCGAGCGCGATGACCCTTATGTCGCGCTCTCGAGCCTGGGACGACGATTGGAAGCGAGTCTTGCTCCCGAGGCTGTGCTTCCCACGGTTGTGACAACAGTACGCGATGTGCTCAAGCTGCCTTATGTGGCAATCTATCTACAACAAGACTCGCATGGATACAAGATCGTCGCCGAATCTGCCTCACCGTCATTGCGTATTGAGGGCGGAAGGATACGAGTACCAGGCATGGAGCGCGAGGGACGATGTATTCCGCTGATTCACCAGGGAGAAACGCTCGGCTATATCGTTCTCGGTCCACGCGCGCCTAACGAGGCTTTCAACTCGATGGACCTACACTTGCTGGATGATCTTGCCCCGCAAGTGGGAGTTGCAGTCCATGCGGTGCGTCTCACCGCCGACCTGCAACGCTCGCGCGAACAATTGGTTCTGGCGCGCGAAGAAGAACGCCGTCGTCTGCGCCGCGATCTGCATGATGACCTGGCACCCACGCTTGCTTCGCTTGGGCTGACGGCGAGCACAGCGGCAGATCTGATCTCAACCAATCCAACAACGGCCACCGTGCTGGTCAAAGAATTGCAGACCGAGATTCGCGCGACGGTAGGGAACATCCGCAGGCTGGTGTACGATCTTCGTCCGCCAACGCTTGACGAATTGGGATTGCTCGCTGCGGTACGTGAACGCGCGGCACAGTATACGAATGCGCCTGGTAGTGTTCATATCATTGTCGACGCGCCTGCCGAATTGCCTGCCTTGCCTGCTGCAGTTGAAGTTGCCGCATATCGGATCGTGCAAGAGGCATTGGAGAACGTCTCGAAACATTCGAAGGCGCGGCAATGTGCGATTCGATTCGCGAATCACAACGGGCTCGAAATTGAAATCACGGACGATGGAATTGGACTGCCGCCGAACATCACCCCCGGCGTCGGTTTGCGTTCGATGCGTGAACGTGCGGAGGAATTGGGCGGCAGTTGTGTGATCGAACGCTGCGTGAACGGCGGCACGCATGTGCTGGCAAGTTTGCCAATTGGAGAATCCAATGGAAGTGTTACGCGTATTGATCGCGGATAATCATCCGCTCTTTCGTCACGGCATCCGTGAGTTTTTGAATCTCGTTCCAGACATTCAGGTGATCGGTGAAGCGACGAGCG
>DASWEH010000011.1:0-5003 GCA_036394895.1 Anaerolineales bacterium | reverse complement strand
GCCGATTGGCGTCCAGGCGATCAGCGCGTCT
This sequence comes from Anaerolineales bacterium, assembly GCA_036394895.1. GTDB lineage: Bacteria > Chloroflexota > Anaerolineae > Anaerolineales > Villigracilaceae > Defluviilinea. Next base: position 4,972 of record DASWEH010000011.1, on the reverse strand, counting down.
TTTATGCCGATTTCAGCAAAGCCAAACGCGAGCTGGATTGGGAACCGAAAATTGATCTCGAGGAGGGAATCGAACTGTTGTTCGATTGGGTCAAGGCAAATAAAGATTTGTTTTAACGGCCTCTTCGATAAAACAAAGAGAAAACGAACGCACCCAGAAGACCGAGGAACAAATCCATGATCGTGTCTTGCAGGCCGCGCACCATGTGAGTACCGGCGAAAAAGTCCAAAAGGTTTTCGTAAAACTCCCAAAATATCGTGGTTGTGCCAGTACAGGTGAATGCAAAAAGAACCTGAATGGCAACGGGAATCTCCCCGACAAATTTTTGTGAATTCTTGATCACGGAGCGATAGAAATAGGTAATGACAACTCCTCCGAGAAAGTGAAATGGAATATCTAACGGAGGAAATAATTTAAAAAGATGAAAGGCAAGCCCTAATAAATAGGAACCAAATATACTCAGGGGAGCCCAGGCGGCTTCGCGCAGGGTCGCAGAAATCCAGTCACTCCATTGTGGTCTGCTTGTCATAAATAACCTCGGTTGATGATTGTATCAATTTAATTCTCATTTTGCCGCTTGTCTCACGCATAACATGCGTAAGTGATCCCAATGTGCAACTCTTTTTGAAAGCCAGGCCTTTGGACGCAGAAAAACGCTGACCCGTTGATTCAAAAGGGAAAATCTGCGTTGTCAGCGTGAATCAGCGTCCCGCAAAAGGAGATGACCAGGTGTTGCACATTAGGTATAAGTGAACTTTTTACACAGATTTGTAGACTGAAATTTAAATGTCAGGTTAAGTAGATTTTGCGGCACTCTGTAAACCATTGCGTTATAATCTTTTCGCTCACTCTCTTTAGGATCTCGATTCCTGGAGAGCCAGTGGGAACACTCGTATGAAAATTCTCACAGTTCTAACATATTATCGGCCGCATACCTCGGGCCTGACCATTTATGCAGAACGCCTGGCGCGCGCTTTTGCCAAACGCGGTCATCAGGTCACGGTGATGACTTCCCAATATGACCCGTCCCTTTTACTCGAAGAGACTCTGGAGGGCGTGAAGATCATCCGGGTGCCGGTGGCGGCGCGCATCAGCAAGGGAGTCATCGCTCCCACCTTTGGGCTGGTCGCCACAAAGCTGGCTGCGCAAAATGATGTCATCCAGATGCATCTGCCTCAATTCGATGCGCCCGGCGTGGCGTTGCGCGGTCGCCTTCTTCGAAAACCAGCGGTGCTCACCTACCACTGTGACTTGTTACTGCCGCCCGGATTCTTCAATCGATTTGTCAACGCGGTTGTGGATTTCCAAAATAACATGGCGGGGATCTTAGCGAATCATATCGTGACCTATACCCAGGATTACGCGGACCATTCTCCCTATCTTTCGCGCTATGCCTCCAAGCTGACCCCGATCCTGCCCCCCGTGGAATTGCCAGATCCTCTACCGGGTGCAGTCCAAGCGTTTGCTGAGGAACATCACGTAAAAAATAGACGTCCTGTGATTGGGATGGCAGCGCGCTTCGCTGCCGAAAAGGGAGTGGAAGTTCTGCTCGATGCACTTCCGATCATCTTGAAGAAATATCCGAAGGCCCAGGTCTTGTTTGCGGGTGCCTATCAAAACGTGATGGGTGAGCAGGTCTATTCAGATCGACTCATGCCCCGCATCCGCGCATACGAAATCGCGGGTCATTGGACGTTTTTAGGGAACCTGGATCCAATTGAAATGGCAGCTTACTATCCCAACCTGGACGTGTTGACCGTTCCCTCCTTGAATTCAACCGAAGCGTTTGGGCTGGTCCAGATCGAAGCAATGATGAATGGTGTGCCGTGTGTCCCTTCTGGGCTGCCGGGAGTGCGACAGCCGGTGATGATGCACAAGATGGGGCGCGTCGCTCAGATCGGCGATTCAGATGATTTAGCGGCATGTATCCTCGAGGTCCTGAATGAGCCGGACAAATATCGCGGAGATGTCGAATCTATTAAGAAGGCCTACAATCCAGATTCCATCGCAGCAGAGTATGAGAAGTTGTTCGAAAGATTGATGAAGAAAGGGAGATAACAATGGAAACGCTTGGAATCAATATTGGTTTACTCCTGATCCAATTAATAATAGCGATTGCATTAATAGGATTTCCAATTATTTCTTTGATTGACTTGGCAAGGAAAAAGTTGATTGGAACACCGCTTGCACTTTGGGTACTTGTGATTTGTGTTGTTCCATTACTGGGTTCATTGGCCTACTGGATTATCAAACCTATCCCTGAAAAAGTATAGGCAAGTCCCAAATTTATGGGATAACTTTGAAACCCTGTTCGTGAAAATGCTCATCGAAGGTGAAGACCCTTTCAATTCCTAAGCGGCGCATCGATTCAAAGCAGCTACAATCTATAAGGGAAAGCTGACGGCGATTGGCGGTAAAAACATCGTTCACACTGCTGGCATGTTGCTGTTCGCCAATCCAATCCACTTGAAGGAAGGAAACAATATTTGCTTGTAACGCACGTGCAAATTCAATCCCTAGTCGGCTCTGGACGAGTGCAAAGCATTCAACCAGAACATAATTGTTCGTGAATAGAATCTCTCCGCGTTCGAGGGCGTCCTCCCAAGTTTTTACGGCAAGTTCTATTTTTTGATCCTGAGTACTGATAAGTGCGTAAAGGGCAGATGTATCTACGAAGATTTTTTCCATGTACCATAAATCTCCGCCAGATATTTATCGTGATTGACAGAAACATCCGTTTTGCCTTCAATGTCATGCGCTTGAAATTTTCCCTCTTTGATCTGTTTCACGAACTCTAGGGCGCGCTGGCGTTTCTCCTCATAGGATAATTCAGTGGGAGCAGTTACGATATACTGTGCCACGCTCTCTCGAACCAGTTTAGCGACCGATGTCTTGCGAGCCTTTGCCAGCGCTTTTAGAGCCTTCATTTGTTCTTCTGTTAATTGAACCATGGTCCGAACCATAAAAACCTCAATTCTGCTATCACTTTTACTAGATTGATATCATTATATCATGCCTGAAAAAGACTTCCTCTTCCTCCAGTTGCGCGATCTGCCCTACTTTCGTGCATTTCTCCGCGCGGTCGAGAGTTCGTATTATCAAGATCTGCCGTTGCCCGCGCCGGTCTACGACGTTGGATGCGGCGATGGACATTTCGCTTCCCTCACGTTCGATCAAAAAATCGACGTGGGACTCGATCCCTGGCATGGACCGATCCATGAAGCGAAGAAGTTTGGCGCGTATAAAGCATTGGTCGAAGCCGATGGCGCGAAGTCACCGTTCCCGACGGGATACTTTGCCAGCGGATTCAGCAATTCCGTGCTTGAGCATATCCCACATATTGACGCGGTATTGGCAGAGACCGCGCGCGTCTTAAAGAAAGATGCTCCGTTTTATTTTTGTGTGCCGAACACAAGATATTTGAGTGAGCTTTCCATCTCACGTGCGTTAGGCAAGGGTTACACAGAGTGGTTCCGAAAGATTTCGCGCGTCCATCATGCCGATGAACCCGATATTTGGAAAAAACGGCTTAAAAACGCTGGTTTTGAACTGGTCCGCTGGTGGCATTATTTTTCACCGGCCTCTATGCGCGTGTTAGAATGGGGACATTATTTCGGCGTTCCCTCGGTGTTTGCACGACTTCTGACCGGCAAATGGATCCTTGCACCCACCGAATGGAATTTATCATTAACGAAAAAATATGTGAGTAGATTTGCTTCGCCCGAGCCAATCGAAAACGGGACTTTTACTTTTTATATTGCGAGGAGAAGTTAAGGTAAATAAGTAAACACGTAGACAAGTTTTTCATTCTTGTATACCTGTCTACCTGTGTACTTATATACCTGCGTACTTAAACAACCCATGTCGTTCGACGAAAATTATTTTTCCACTCATACCTACGCGGAGATCACTTTCGCGAAGTATAGTATGTATTGGTGGTCGAATCGCTTCAACGCCAGTTTGGCGCGCCGCTATGGACGGCGCGGCGCACGGCTTTTGGAGGTCGGTTCCGGCATGGGGCATCTGGTGGGACAACTTGCAGATACGTTTGAGACTTACGGTATCGACGTCAATCAGTGGGCGGTCCATAAATCGAAGGAAGTGGCACCGAAAAGTCACCTGCAGACTGCCAGCGCACAGGAATTGCCATTTAGCAATCACTCATTTAACGTGGTTATCATCAAGCACATTGTGGAACATCTGCCTGAGCCTCAGAAGGCGATTCAGGAAATTAGCCGCGTCACTGAAAAGGGCGGGACGCTGATCCTTGCCACGCCCAACCTTGATTCGTTGCTCAAGCCATGGAAAGGCGAAAAGTGGATCGGTTATCAGGATCCGACCCACATTGCGTTGAAGCGCCCCGCCGAATGGCTTTCTTTAATTGAAGAGGCGGGTTTTCAACTGATCAAAGTATTCGCAGACGGTTTTTGGGATGTGCCTTATATTCGTTTCGTGCCGAAGCAAATCCAGAAATTGTTTTTCGGTTCGCTCGGCGGTGTTCAGGCAATCACGGGCTTTGTCTTCCTTCCCATGCGCTGGGGTGAAAGCATCATTGTGATTGCAAGAAAGCAGTAAGAAGATAAAAGTAAAAAGTATTGGCAAAGAGAGATGAATGACGATTTAAAGAAACCAGATCCACTCGAAGAGCCGAGTGTTCTTGATTACGTTAAGTCCTTGTTTCGCTTTGGGAACGGGGAACGTATTCGGATTCCTTTTGAACAGGAAAATCTTCTTGATGAAGAGGTAGAAAAGAAGCAGTCTCTCTTTGAGGTTACACCGAGATTACAGCCTCTTGACGATGTTCAATTGGAACCTTCTTTTGTCGAAGCGCCTTCCACTGATCTGCGACCCGTTTCTGAACGTATCGAAGAAAGACAGTATTCTCCATTCCCCTGGCGTTCTTTGCTGGCATTTCTTTTAGCCTGGATTGCACAACGAACGTTCGAGCCTCCTCATACTGCCACAGAATTTG
>DASWEH010000010.1:0-6730 GCA_036394895.1 Anaerolineales bacterium | reverse complement strand
CGGGCCAATGGCGTTGGTAGTAAGCACGCCCATTACATAAGCCCCAATCGCAAAGAAAGCGACATATCCCAGGTCAAGCAGCCCGGCGAAGCCAACCACGATGTTCAAGCCCAGGCCCATCAGTAGGAACAAGCCTACCTGGTTGGAAACTTGGCTTAGATAAGATCCAAGCACGTTTGGCAAGTAAAAAAGTATGACAGCCAAGAGTGCCAAGCTGATCCAGCGTACAGCCTGTTGACTAGCGGCAGGGAGAGTACGCAATCTAGCCTGAATTGGTGATGATTGCCCAGATCGCAGAACGCTCACGCCAGCCACAAGAACGAAGACCACCACAGCGCCCAATATGGATAACCCTTTTTCATTCCGGCTGCCAAACATCCACTGAAGGGCATCGCCGATCGTGGGCAGATTGAGCAGGGTGACGCGTATTAAATCCTGCAATAAGCCAAGCAAAGCTACCCAGGCCAAACCCTGAACCGTCGCGTTACTGTAGCGCCGCGGCAGTATCTGGATGAGGGCACCGGCAAGTCCTCCAAGTGCGCCCAGCACAAGCATCAGGCCAAGGGCCGCCGCACCTTCTCTCCCAAGAGTCAGGATTTTGATCAGTGCCGGTGAGGCATTCAGAAAAATGGTTCGGAGATCAAGAGGTGCGATCGATTGGACCAGGAGCCAGAGCAATAGTCCAGCCGTTGCTCCAGCCACCCCCCCTTCGATGATCCGCAGGAATGAAGCCGTGCTGGGCGAACGACGGACAGCGAAGTAACCAGTCGCGAGCAGAGCGATCAAGATCAGGGTCTGTCCCATGTCGATCACACCTGCCACGATATCGCGTTTTGCAAACTCCTCCACCATTCCGACCAGCGACATCAATATCGCAGCGATTCCACCGATCACGCCGAATTGAAGCGCCATGAACCAGTTGGACGATTGCAATTTATTCATTGTCGTCGACTCCTTAGGCCTTGGTTGTTGCCAATCGTTCACCCAGAAGGCCGGTCGGGCGGAATATCAGGACCAGAACGAGCATGGTAAAGGCAATCACATCCTTGAGTTGATAGGGTGCCGCGACTCCCAAGCCATCCAGGAAAAGGATTGGACCAACGGATTCGAAGATGCCAAGGAAAAGACTGCCGAGCATCGCGCCAGGAAGGTTGCCAATGCCACCCAAAACTGCCGCAGTGAAGGCTTTGATGCCAGGAACGAAGCCCATGTATGCATTGATCTGTCGGAACATCAGAGAATACAGCACGCCTCCGGCGCCAGCGGCCACGGCCCCGAGCACAAAGGTCCGGACAATGATGGCATCCACGTCAATGCCCATGAGTGCCGCAGTGTCTTTATCTTCGGACACAGCCCGCATCGCTTTACCCGTGCGCGTGCGCATGACGTAAAAGTAGAGGGACGCCATCAGCAGGCCTGCGGAAATGATCACGAGAATTTGGATTTTTTGAATAACAAAGTCGCCGCCGAGACTGACCGTGCCTTTGAGGATGTCCACATCTGGATAGGCTTTGCTCTGCGAGCCAAAGAGTGTGCGAAATGTTTCCTGGAGGAAAAAGGATGCGCCAATGGCAGTAATGAGGGGAACAAGGCGCGGCGCCCGGCGGAGTGAACGGTAGGCAATGCGCTCCAAAAGCACTGCTACGGTCACCGAGGTTAGCATGGCAACAGCCAAAACGACCAACAGTGCGAAAAGGGGATTCTTATCCAGGAACCCAGATCGATTGAAGGAAGTAGCTACGAAGTATCCGATGTAAGCCCCACTCATGAACACTTCGCTATGAGCGAAGTTGATCATGCGCAGGATGCCGTATACCAATGTATAGCCAAGGGCGATCAAAGCATATATGCTCCCCTGTGCCAGTCCAAAAATAAAAAAATCAAACCAATGTCTCGCTGTATAGGTGCCGGTGCGCAAAGTAGCAATTGAACCAACCACAACGAGTGCAACAATTGCCCCGCCTGTGATCCACATGAATAGATCGGTCACTGTAAATCGTTCGAAGGCTCGTTTCAACATACTGCACTCCTCTTTCGCGAAGGTGTCTAACAAGAGGCAATGTACAGGATGAGCCGGGAATGGAAAGACCCGGCTCATCCTTCTGGGCTATCTTATTATATGTGCAAGTCTTATCAATTACTGATTAGGTGTCCAGACGACAGGCGGGGGCCAGTTACCGCCAACTTCCTCTTCACCTATCTGGTAAATAGCCAAGGCTTTACCGGTGGCGCAGTCGCCTTCCTCTACAACCTCAGAGTCCGGATTATCATTATCGCAACTTAATGTGCCGGAAATGCCAGGAAAGTCTGTGGTTGCATACATGGCATCGCGCAGTGCCTGCCGACCGATGTGAACCGTGCCGTCAGCATCCACGACTGCCACAGATTCAATCGCTGCAAAGATCATGTTGGTCGCGTCGTAGGCGAAGGCATGGTAGCCGCTCGGCGGTTGGCCGCCAAACTTGTCAGTCCACTTCTGAAGGAATTCTGCATAACTCGATATCGCTGGATCCAAATACGGACCAGACATGTACATGCCAACAGCTGCATCGCCGGTTGCCTCGGGGAAGGAATCGGAAAAGAGACCATCCGCGCCCATCAGCGCGGTACTTTCCAAGCCGGAAACTTCCTTGACCTGTTGTGCAACAAGATCACCTTCAGGTTCGAAAATCGGGAAGTAAATGATCTCTGGGGCACCTGTGGCGATGCTCGTCAGCACTGGTTTCATATCGGTGTCCCCGACATTGATGGCTTCCTGGGCAGTAATCGTCCCACCCAGTTCCGTGAATACTTTGGCGAACACTTCCTGTAGACTCTGGGCATAGGGGCTGCCATCATGAATGGTAGCAGCTTTGGTGAGGCCGAGTTCATTAAAGGCATATTCAGCCGCAACACGACCCTGGTAGAGATCGTTATGCGCGGTCCGGAAGTAGCCTTTGTAGTGATCCGGGTGTTCGGGATTGGTCAGGTCAGGGTTAGTGTTCGATGGTGAAATCATGACCATACCAGCTTCAAAAATTAAGGGCATGGCTGCACGGGCTTCGCTCGAGCAGGTGGTGCCGACGATCGCGACGATGGTCGGATCGGCAGCCAACTTCGTACCAGCCGCTTGTCCACCCTCGGCGTTGCACAAAGTGTCCTCACCGGATAATTCGATCGGGTGGCCGAGCAGTTCACCGCCCTTGTCATCAATCGCGATCTCGACGCCACCGCGTGCGTCTTCACCAAGAGGGGCAGTGGCACCTGAGACAGTAAGCGCCCAGGCCAAGTGGATGGGATCACCTGGAGCAATGTCCACACAGCCTATTGAATCGGTACATTCGCCAGCTGCAGCCGGTTGCGTTGCGGGTGCCTCGGTCGCAGGCATTTCCGTGGCTGGCATTTCTGTAGCTGCTGGCGCTTCGGTTGCGGCGGGAGCCTGTGTGGCTGCGCCACCGCCACATGCCGTAAGGATCAGGCTGGCGAGGACCAACAGCGACATCATAGTAAACAAGCGTTTCATATTTCTTTCTCCTCCAAAATCTATTTAGTGGGATCCTTTTGTATCCCTTTCGATGGATACAACAATAGGGTGGACAACACTCTTTTTTGTCGGCACCACCTCCTTTGGCTAGGATTGGTTCATAACCCATTTAGCAAAAAGCCGGAGAAAACCCTTTCACAGATATGAGTTTCTCGCGGCTCTCAAATGGTAACTCTAAGGACACAACATATTTTGGCGGTTTGATTATTAACAATAGTACGTGAAATCTTGTAGTCGGTCAAGTACGAATTTGGTAAAGTCTATTTTTTATCCTGGGGTTTATATAGTAATTGCTCACGGATCCGCAAATCTGTATTTCTGATTTTCATCGCCAGGTCTGCTGCCAGATTATACATGAGCCGATAGCCAAGCTGAGGATACGTATCGCACAGCATGATCAGCTTATCGCGCGGAATAATGAGCAAGCGTGTATCCTTTTGGGATGCACAGGCAGAAGCGGATCGTAATCCCTCATCGACCAGAGCCACCTCGCCAAAGTTCTGGCCTCGGCGCAACGTTGCAATAATCCTGTTCTCACTCCCTGTTTCGAATGAACTGACAAGTGATGGATCCACAAAGATATCCACTTCGCCCTGGACGATAATATACAGTTCTTTGCTCCCACTGTTTTCCCGGAAGATCAGATCGTCCTTTTGAAAATTTGCTTCCTGGCAAATGTTTGCGACCAGTTCCAATTGTGTTGGCGTGAATTGATAGAAGATGTCACTTTGTTTGAGGAAATTGACGATAGAAGCAGTGGACACAAGGACCTCCGAATTATTTTGAGTGTAGCATAAAGAGGGACGAAGTGCAACGCTTCAGACCTCGAAGTGGAGGGCTTTCCACGACAAAGCATTGATCTGCCCCGCTACGGGTAAGCCTGATTCAACCAACTGAGTGGATTTACCTGGATGCCATTGACCCATACCTCCCAATGCAAATGCGGTCCCGTGACCCGGCCCGTGCCGCCAACCAGACCAATTACTTGACCTGGTCCCACCATGTCGCCTACATTAACAAGAAGTTGAGATTGGTGCCAGAAGCCACTATAAACACCCCAGCCATGATCGATGATGGTCGCGTTGCCTCGAACAGTTAAAGGCGCGGCAAAGACAACCTTGCCCGCGGCAGGAGCAAAAATCTGCAATCCCTCACCGCCACAAAAATCGAGGCCCGAATGAAAGCCTGGAATTTCCGTCTCTGAGTTGACTACTTTATAGGTGCGTCGCGTTCCATAACGCGAGGTAAAGCAATCCGGGTAAACAGCGGGGGCAGTAAAGATGCCATCCCAAAAACGGGTTGGCGTAGCTGGCGCTGTGATCGCTTCAATATTTTGGAGTTCTGGTTCTGTCACAGCCGGATCAATCGTGCTGGGATCGTTCAGGAGAATATCTTCATTTAAGTAATTCCCGGAAGTGACAAGGACCATTTGCTCAAAAGATTGCTTGTTTCCATCTGGGAAAGTGGCTTCTGTTAATAAAGGATACACTCCCGGCTCCAATAACGCGTCAACACCCTGCAACGCTACCTGACCGTTATTTGATAGAAAGAAGTGAAGCGGCATATCGACAAGCGCCCCGGATAGAGTAACACCCTCCTGGGTCTGTACGCGAATCACTTCAGTGCCACCTTGTACGAGAGGCAAAGGTTCTACACTGACAGCTGAAAAAGCAGAGGGTAAACCTGTCGCATTCCCTTCGCTGCTACCAGTAGGGGAGTAGAGCACATCACCGGGTAATGCATCCCACGTACCACTGAGCTTATTGACCGAAGTAAGAGTCCAGGGATCACTGCCTTCTTTGACCGCCAGCTCAAGCAGAGATTCACCGTTGATGGCAGCCATGCGCGCGTTTAAAGAAGATTGTTGTTCCTGTATCGGAATAATCAAACTTGCACCCACATAGAGTTCTGTGGGACTGACCAGGCGATTCAATTTGATTAATTGCTCATCCGAAACTTGAGTGCGGCGACTCAAACTTCGCAGGGAATCGCCAAAGGAGATAATTTGCGTTTCCAAAACACCTGTCACGCCTTCGAGTCCGGGGATGACAACCTCCTGACCCTGGGATAAAAAATTTGGGTCCAGCGTGGGATTCGCGGCAAGCAAGTCGTTGATAGTCACATTGAAGCGGGAGGCAATAAACGAAAGCGTATCTCCCGGTTGAACAATGTAAACGGGACCACTTTCCTGTGCAGAGGCAGATTGGACTGTGAAACTTAACAGCAGGACAAAAAACAGAAAAACAGAAATGCGTTTAAGCATCCTTAAATTCTACTCCATCACTGATTTCGAAATCTCCCCATCGTTCAGGATGGATCTCCAATACATAGCGCGCCTGTTGTTTTGAAAAGTAAGCTGGCCGCCACGACTTTGCAAGGACTTTATCCACCACTTGCATGGCCGAGTCGATCCAGATCACAGACAGGTCGAACGATACAAAGAGCATATGGATGGAAGACTCGAGGCGTGAATCACGCGTCCCAACGAGAAGCAGGCCTTCTTCTCGCGGGAGACGAGAACGGAATGTGAGACCACGCAGTTGAGTGAAGAACGTGTCACAGTATTTCGCGCGCAGAATCCCCTTAATCATTCTGCTTTTATTTTCGATTGTGATGGTCTTCGGCATAGGAGAATTTACCGCTTGGCTCACAGAAGAAGTAAACTTTGAAATGGAAATGCATGTAGAAGCTGAAAGTTCACTTTCACCCAATTCTACGGCACTTTGCAAAAACGAGGCGATCTCAAGTCACCTCGTTTATGATTTGGATTTGAGGACTTTCTCCACACTGTTCATTAAGTCCTGGGGGCTGAATGGTTTGGTGATGTAATCATCCACCTTGGCAATGTGCAAACCCAGTACCTTGTCGATGCTTTGCGCCTTTGCAGTGACAACGATGACTGGAATGTTCTTCGTTTTTTCGTCTGCTTTCATTTGCTGGTATACTTCCCAGCCATCCATGTCGGGCATCATCAAATCAAGCAATACCAGGTCGGGTATTTCATTCCGAACCATCTTCAAGCCCTCAACACCGCCGTTTGCACCCTTTACTTCAAAACCACGTCGCCCCAGAATGAGCCGCATCAAATCGATCATTTCAGGTTCGTCTTCAACGCATAAAATGCATTTTAAGTGAGCATTCATCATCGGTTTACCTGAATGAAGTTTACCACAGCGCAGCGGTCCTGTGGACAAGCGAAGCAGTCCT
>DASWEH010000009.1:0-8901 GCA_036394895.1 Anaerolineales bacterium | reverse complement strand
CAAGGTCGCTTGACAAATTCTCTTTTTGTACACGGAACACGCGGACAACACGGATTCTTCCATGAAAAGACGGAAAAAATCCGTCCAATCCGTGAAATCCGTGTACGAGGGATCTTCACTCCGGACCTTGAGAAGGCCATGGGCTAATATCCAATCCTGCTTGCTCAGTCAAATTGACTACGAATATAATCGTAGTGCATGCTTACAAAACTGGAGGAACCTGTGCGTAAAGTTCTTATGATTTTGATTCTTGTGATTGTTACTAATCTAGTATTATCGGCATGTGCATCCAAAAACAATGATGCCCCAGCGAAAACCGTGGAAGATTATCTAAATGCGCTTGTTGCAAAGGATTCAGATCGCCTCACGACACTCGCGTGTGGTGATTGGGAAGACGAGGCGCTGCTTGAGCTCGACTCGTTCCAGGCGGTTACAACCAAACTGGATGGCTTAGCCTGTGCACAAACAGATACTGACGGCGATACTGCTTTAGTGCTCTGCAAAGGCAAGATCATCGCCACCTATAACAATGAGGACCAGGAATTGGATCTTTCCGTGCGCACTTATCAAGTTGTCCAGGAAGGCGGCGATTGGCTGGTGTGTGGGACACGCTGAAAAGCTTTTAACCACAAAGGGCACAAAGGTCACGAAGGGAAATTCAAGGCTTCTGAATGGGTCTCATTCAAATCAGTGCTTCCATCCTGATCGCGTTGCTGATCGGCGCACTGACGCGGGGCACGTGGCGCACCACGCGAGCGTGTCTTCTGCTCGCGTTCAGCGTCCTTGCAGTCTATTGGTTTCAATCTCTTCTCCCATTACGTTCATTCGACTTCTGGCTGCCATCGCTTTCACTAGCTCTTGTCATTCTGACATGGCTGATTATCTCTCAACCTGGCGCCTGGCGGATACGTCAAAACATCATTGGGTTCCTGATCATCATTGGATCTGTCACTTTCATTGACCTTTCGCGCTACTTGCTTCCCGAGTCTGTTCTCACTGCTACAACTCCTCCACCGTTTTTTCAGTATTTTGTTTTTATTCTTATTGTTGGACTAATCATTTTAGCTGTCACTTGGGCTTCAAAGCGTTCTCCATTGACAATCACTGGCACCATCATTTTATTGATCCTGATTCTCATCGTTCTCAAGACCCCTGCGCTTTCCCTGCAAACGAGCATCTTCTTTCGAAGCCTCTCAAATCGTTCCGTTGAAAATGCTTCCTTCACAGATTTGCGTTGGCTTGGCTTTTCCTATATCGCCTTTCGTCTCATCCATGTCCTGCGTGACAAACAAATGAGGCGCCTTCCGAAACTTTCATTGCCTGAGTTCGCGACCTATGTCGTCTTCTTCCCTTCGCTTGCGGCAGGTCCCATCGACCGGGCTGAACGCTTCGCGCAGGACTTGCGAAACGATTTTGCACTTTCGCAAGATGAAATACTTCGTGCGGGTCAGCGCATTTTTCTCGGATTATTCAAGAAATTTGTAGTTGCCGATGCGCTGGCCTTGGTCGCGCTGAATGATACACTGGCAACCCAAGTCCGCACGGCTGGCTGGATGTGGATCGTCGTGTACGCGTATACCTTTCAGATTTATTTTGACTTCAGCGGTTATACGGACATTGCCATTGGGATCGCTCGTTTGGTTGGCATTAAACTCCCTGAAAACTTCGCCGCGCCCTACACCAAACCTAACCTAAGTCAATTTTGGAACAGCTGGCATATGACGTTGACTCAATGGTTCCGTTCTTATTTCTTCAATCCGTTCAACCGCTGGATGCGAGGCTTCAAGGACATCCCGACAGGTATGATGATCTTGATCGGACAAGTTGCAACCATGTCCTTGATCGGCTTATGGCATGGCATTACGCTTAACTTCATTCTCTGGGGACTCTGGCACGGGCTGGGACTCTTTCTGCAAAACCGCTGGAGTGACTTCGTCCGCAGGCGCTTTCCCGATTTGGGACAGAACACTCGTCTTCAACTGGTATTGCAAATCAGTGGTATATTGCTCACTTTTCATTTCATCGCGCTGGGCTGGGTTTTCTTTGCACTGAGTGAACCAGCCCTGTCGTGGTTGGTTTTTAGGAAGTTATTTGGAATGTAATTTCGCGCTGAGTGTTACAGAATCGAAGCGGGCTGTTCCCTAGTTACGTCACCCTTCGACTGCGTGGCGCCCGGTTTCGATACGAACGGAATGCTTCGCAAACCGCTCTACTCAACTAACGGCGCCACTCCGCTCAAGGCGAAAGTAAATAGTTATGCAACAAAACAAACCTCGTATTCGGCTTTTTGCAGTTCTTCTCAAAGCAACTCTGCTTTTTGTGTTGTTCAATTTTGCATTTGTCTTCATCAACAAGATCCCTTTTGGAAAACTTTCTTTATATAATTCCATTTTTCCTGGACGCGAACGCTTTCCATTTGGCGAAACGCGCGAATCGTATAACCTGAGTCTCTTCGATCTGGATGCCATGTTTGCTTCACAAGTCCTGGCAGGGACACAAAAAACGCCTGACGAATATCGCGTTCTGCTCATCGGCGACTCATCCGTGTGGGGTACACTGCTCACGCCCGAGGAAACTTTGGCTGGACAGTTAAATGCAAATCCGTTCAATGCCTGTGGGCAAACCGTATATGCTTATAATTTAGGCTATCCGACCATTTCGCTGACAAAAGATTTGATGATCCTTGAACAGGCCAAACACTATCAACCTGATATGGTGATCTGGCTGACAACATTGGAAGCCTTTCCAAACGACAAGCAACTCACCTCACCCATTGTGGCTAATAATGCAGAGCGCGTCAGAGAACTCATTACGAAATACAAATTGCTCGCAGATCCAAACGATCAATCCCTGGTCAACGCTTCGACCTGGGAGCAGACGTTCGTGAGCCAGAGGCGGGCAATCGCCGATCTCCTGCGCCTGCAAATCTACGGCGCGTTGTGGGCCTCTACCGGCATTGACCAGATCTATCCCAAAAATTACGAGCACGCCCAAATCGATTTGGAAGCAGATGAAGATTTTCATGAGCTAACATCCCTTCATGAGGCGTTAGCCTTCGATGTGCTCGAGGCAGGCATGTCTTCTGCGCCGCTCATGCTGCTGGTCAACGAACCGATGCTGATTAGCCACGGCATCAACAGCGACATCCGCTATAATTTCTTCTATCCGCGCTGGGCGTACGATGAATATCGGCAAATGCTGGCGGAACGCGCTGTGAAGCACAAGTGGAATTATCTCGATCTATGGGATCTCGTGCCATCCGATCAATTTACAAACAGCGCGATCCATCTCACGCCGGCCGGCGAAACGTTATTGGCGAACAAAATCGCCAGCGCCATTCAAACAAACTGTAAATAGGATTATGAAGAACAAGACCTTTCTTTTTTTATTGACGATGACTCTTCTGGCCGCCTGCTCGACAGGTCAGGCAATCCCTGTAAACCTCCCCGTGCAAGCGACAGAGGCTGCGCTTCAGACGCAGCCGACAGCTGATTCCGTTATAGATACAACTGATCTCCCCGCAACCGATCCCGTGGCGCCAACCGAAACGTTCACACCCAAACCTCCACTTGAAGCAGATGCCTGGATAGCAATGCCAGCCGTGCCAACCAAGATCAGTGACTCGATGCGATCCGTTTATGAGAAGGGGCTTGCTTTGGGCAATGACCCCAAACACTTCTCGATCATCGGCGATTGCCAGAACGTTTCTTCCTATTTTCTTTCCGTCTATGACAAGCCCGGCGAATTCAGTCTGGGCGGGGAATATACTTATCTGCAGCCAACCATTGATTACTACCAAGGTTCCTTCTCGCGCAAGAGCCTGGCAGTGAAAGGCGGGTTCAATGTCGCTGCGATCCTTTCGCCCCTGCGCGCGGACCCAAAATCCTGCAACCAGAGCGAATCCCCGCTCGATTGTGAGTTGCGGACATGGAGGCCATCGGTTGTCTTCGTTAGCATGGAAACGTGGTGGTCTGAAAAACCAGCGGAGGAATACGATAAATACATGCGGCGGGTGATCGAACGGATCCTCGAAACGGGTGCGGTACCGATCATTGCCACCAAAGCCGACAATCTCGAAGGCAATAACGCCATTAATGCCACCATTGCCCAGATCGCCTATGATTACGATATACCGCTTTGGAACTTCTGGGCAGCGGTTCAACCTTTACCCAATCATGGCCTCAGCTCGGATCACTTCCATTTGACGTTCGCGCGCAACTTCTTCGACGATCCCGTCCGCATGAGGAGTGCCTGGCCCTGGCGCAATCTCACCGCATTACAAACATTGGATGCCGTGCATCGAGGATTAACGCAACAACCCTAGTTTTCAATTCGTCATCAGCAGAATCAAAGGGGGCTTTTCATTGCAAAAACCTGTTTGCCTCTTGACAATTTAGAACAAGTGTTCTATTATTTAGACATCGCTAATCAGGTTTGCTTGTTATTGGCATATGCCACAGGAGAATCCCATGAACAGTCGGTTATCTTTAAAATCACTTCTACAGGGAACTGCTCACAAACGAGGGATGATTTTTGGTTTAATCATCCTTTTGGCTCTGCTAGCATTTGAAGTGTTCAACTATTCCAGCACCTTGTTCGCCTTGAGCGATATTCTTGGCGACTTGGCATTTGGTCCGCTTCGCTGGGCAACGATACTGGCGTTCGCCTTCTGTGGCATTGACTTTGCCGGTATCGCTCGCATTTTTACGCCTGAGCAGGGACGTGACGAACCGGCCGAAGTCTGGTACCTGTTTGCCGCATGGTTCCTGGCTGCCGCTTTCAACGCCAGCCTCACCTGGTGGGGCGTTTCTGTAGCGATCCTCCAGCATCCCGCGGCAGGCGGCGTTCTTCTCGGCGCGTCCACCATGACCAAAGTAGTGCCAGTCTTTGTGGCTGCTATGGTCCTTCTGATCCGTGTTTTACTGATCAATTCCTTCTCCATTGCCGGAGACCGTATTTTTTCCTTTTCCGATCAGCGGTCTGGTCGCTATCAGAACCAGCCCGTTTATCGGACCAATACCGAATCACTTCGCACTCCCAGTCAGTCATACCCGCGCCCGGCGCCCAAGCCTACCCCAGCCGCTGCTTCGCGGCCGCTCTATAACGAGCCCACGTATCATCCAGTTGGCATGAGTGCGCAGGAGCGTGGTGACAATTCCAATGTGCGGAGGTGAATCAGCCCTTAACAATTTCCAACTCTTGACCTCCTTAATCAGACAACATCCAACAAAACAAATACGCCACGTTCGTGGCGTATTTGCTTAAGTCGTCTTATCAAGGAATTAACTTGGTCATCAACGTGCTTTCCCCATGCGCAAGCACATAAAAACTGCGGGATTGATCATAGATGAAATCGGTCACGATATAGCCTGAAGAAAAGGCGGTTTCGAATAATTCACGCGAGAAGAAGCGCCAATCGCGTGCCAGCGAAAAATCCGCATCTTTCAATGCGCTGAAATCGGAAGGGATTTCAGCAAGCGCGAGATTCCCTTCCAGCGGAGAAAAATGCTCAGGGGGATGGGACAGATCAGATTCAGTTTGAAGCGAATAGAGTGGCTGGAGTTCGGCTTTTGAAAAATCATCCAGCTTCAACCTGCGGCGGGCGCGCTTGCTGAGGCGCCGCTCGACGCGGCGGGTGTTGACCCACCAATCCACCATGAAGCGATCGGAGGGCAGACCTGCGTTCAAACCATCACGCATGTCGCCATATTCGGAACGCCGATAAGTGTTACAGACCGCGCCAAGTTTTGCAATGTTAAGATATGCATTACGACTGAGCAATGGATCGTACGTCCAGGTAATGTGATCGAGACCCTGATGGCGCACCATTTGCCATTGGGCTCGTTTCAGCGCGAAGCCTATGCCTGAGTCACGTTGATCAGGGTGAATGCCCATCATATGCGAACAATGCTTTGGGCGCGGACCATCCGGGGTGAACTCAATGCCGGGAAAACCAAACACAAAGCCAACCAGCTGATTTTCTACAAAGGCACCCGCCAGAAGTCCACCGTTATGGACAGCGGTGATCAACATGTGTGCGGGGACTACATCCGTTTCACTGCCGGGCCAGACGAGGCGTTGCAGGGCCTCAACGGCGGTCATATCTTCAGGGGCTTCTAATATTTTTATAACGGGAGCAGTCATAATCAACGTGTGATTCGCAGCGTCCTTTGTATTTTTTCGGTGACGTCTAAATACCAGGGTTTGCGCGCAAGATAATCGAGACGATAGCCAAAGCGGGCAGGCATCAACCCAAAAATACGCGGCATGTTATCCACCGGGCAGGTACGATTGACCGCCACATAATCCAGCCAATACGTGGAGATGTTGAAGTTCGGAATGAACGTATCGAGCATGACAAGCAGGGCGCGCATCCAGGGAGGCGGCAGTTGGATGAAAAGCCGGCGGCTGTGCGTCACCTCCATGAGCTTCTCAAGCACCTGTCGCAATGTGAAATACTCACCACCACCGATTTCGTAGGTCTGATTCACCATGTCTGGATTCTGTAATGCCCAGAGCAAACAAGTAACAAGATCCTCCACCCAAAGCGGCTGAAGCAACATCCGGCCATCGCTGGGAATCGGAAAGAAGCCTGGCACGCTTCGCAAAAGCCGCGCTAGATTATTGGTGAAAAGGTCTTCGGGCCCAAAAACAACGGAGGAACGAATAATGGTATACGGAACACCGCTTTTGCGGATGTGTTCTTCAGCGATCCCCTTCGATTTTTGAATAGGAAACGCGGAGGCGCGGTCTGCACCAATGTGACTAAGAAAAATCAGCCGTTCAATATCTGCGCTGGCTGCCACCTGTGCCAGAGTGCGCGTGGCTTCAATATCTGACTTTAGCAGGTTGCCGCGCCGTCCCTCAGAGCCTGCGCTGGAGAGGTGATAGATCTGATCCACGCCACGCAAGGCGGCTCGCACGGAGCGTTCGTCGTTCAAACTAGCAACCGCAACTTCCACAGGGACGCCGCGCGGCAAACGCGGGGAATTGGGTGAGGAGCGCAATAACACGCGCACTTGCTGCCCAGCTTCTGAAAGATGACGCACCAGGGCGCGACCGATAAAGCCTGTTGCACCGGTAACTAAAATCATGCTGAAATTATAGCAGAGGCAGGAGGGTGGAGTGTGCGGAAGTACTTAATCTTAATCAGGATTAAGTTTCAACTTTAGAAATTCAACTATTTTTCTAACAAATCTCTTGCCTCGAGTTGATTGGTGCGTTATAAAATATGCTCAAAACCACCTATCAGGAGCAACCTATGACTGAGGCAGAACAAACTCCGACCAAGGATGAATCTCAATCCTTTCACTTCAAAGCGGAAACCAAACAACTACTTAATATCCTCATTCATTCGTTATACAAAGACCGCGAAGTATTCCTGCGAGAATTGCTCTCCAACGCCTCGGATGCACTCAACCGTTTACGCTTTGAGATGGTGACCAATCAGGATGTACTCGACCCGGCCGTTGAGTTAGCCATCCACTTGAAGGTGGATAAAGAGGCCCGGATGCTCACCATTCAGGATACGGGCATCGGCATGACCAAGGAAGAGATCATCGAAAACCTGGGAACAATCGCGCAATCCGGCGCGCGCAAATTCCTGGAAGCGACCAAAGAGAAAAGCACAGATTTGACACAGGTCATTGGCCAGTTCGGGGTTGGATTCTATTCTGTGTTCATGGTGGCAGAATGGGTGCGCGTCACGTCGCGCTCCTACAAGCCGAACGAAAAAGCTGTCAGTTGGCATGCAACGGGCGAGGACGATTATCAAGTCAGTCCTGGGGAAATGAACGAACGCGGCACCAAGGTTGAAATTAAGCTAAAGGAAGATGCTTCTGAGTTCGCAGACGAATACCGCCTGAAGAATATCATTCACAAACATTCAGAGTATATTGTTTTTCCAATTTACGTGGGCGAGGCGAAACAACCAGTCAACAAACAGACCTCCATCTGGCGTATGTCAAAACAAGCCGTGACCGAGGAACAGCATAAGGACTTCTATAAGCAATTGACACTGGATTTCGAAGATCCGCTGCTGCATATCCATGTGGTTACCGACGCGCCGGTTCAGTTGTATGCACTTTTGTATGTGCCCGGCAAAGGCGAGCGCGGCATCTTCTCCCCGCGCCGAGAAGATGGTCTGAAACTATATTCCAGAAATATTTTGATCGACGAGTACAACAAGGATTTACTGCCTGACTATCTGCGCTTTGTGCAGGGCGTGGTGGACTCGGAAGATTTGCCGCTCAATGTTTCGCGTGAAACCGTGCAATCCACTGGATTAATGGCGCGTCTGAAAAAAGTGGTGACCGGTCAGGTAATGAGGGAACTGGAAACTCTTGCCAGGAATAATGCCGAAAAATATCAAACCTTCTGGAAGGAATTCGGCATTTATCTCAAGCAGGGTGTGGCTACCAGCCTGGCAGATGTTGAAACCATCACGCCTCTGCTGCGCTTCAAAACCAACTTGAACCCGGAGAACTGGTCTTCCCTGGAAGATTATGTCGGGCGGATGAAACCTGAGCAGAAAGAAATTTATTTCATCGTGGGTGAAGATCCGAAGTCCATCCTGCGCAGTCCACATCTGGATTACTTCGCGGCACAAGGTACCGAGGTATTACTTCTTACTGAACCGATGGATTCGTTCATGCTGATGGGTTTGCGCAAGTACAAGGACTTTGAACTCAAGAATGTTGCTCAGGCTGAAATCCCTGATAATCCCAAGGAAACGGAGGGACAGGAACAAATCCCCGAGGTGGATTTCAGCAAACTGATCGAGCGTTTCAAACAGGTGTTGGGCGAGCGCGTGACGGATGTGCGCGCCAGTAACCGCCTCTCCCAATCTGTCGCGCGCCTGGCAGATGCAGACGGTGCACTTAACCCGGAACTACAGCGTGT
>DASWEH010000008.1:0-2632 GCA_036394895.1 Anaerolineales bacterium | reverse complement strand
AATTTGGACCGGAGGCGCTGTGGCTGCATGCCGTTCCGTTCGCGCTGGCACATATTGGTAAGCCTGAAGTCGAGACTCTCTCCACCATCTTCGGCGGCTTTGCCTTTGGCTGGATCGCTTATCGGACAAGATCGTTCGTTTGGCCGTTTCTCATTCACTGGTTTATCGCAACATTCATTATCATTGTCGCGGCAGGATAAACAAATCAGCCTTGCGAAGGTTTCACCAGATACACAGATGACAAAGTATCAAACCTTCGCAAGGCTAGCCCTAGACTAAGAGACAAACTAGGAGACTAGATGACTATTATCCGTCCCGCGCGTGAAACGGAATCCGCTCAGATAAAGAACTTAATTCACTTGGTCGGGATCAACCCAATGGACCTGGATTGGAAGCGCTTCGTCGTTGCAGTGAACGATCAAGATGAAATGATCGGTTGCGGTCAGTTAAAGCCTCACGGAAAAGATGTCCTTGAACTGGCTTCGCTGGCGGTTTATCCTGAACATCAGGGAAAGGGAGTTGCGCGCGCGATCATTGAATATCTGTTAAAAGATAGTCCACGCCCTTTATATCTTATGTGCCAATCCTCACTTGGACCTCTCTACGAGAAATTTGGTTTTCGGGGTATCTCTTATGATGAGATGCCGCGTTATTTTCGACGGATCAGCAAACTGGCTGGGTTAGTAACCACACTTGCGCGCCGAGAAGAGCGCCTGCTTGTGATGAAGTTGCAGTAAAATTATGCAAATGCAAAACTTGAAATCGATTCTCTACATGGCTTCGGGGATATTGTTTGGATTATTTCTCGCAGCACTCATCTGGGTTGTGGCGCGCAATCCAAGTGGCGAAGCAGTGGTCCTTCGCCCTGTACCAACCGAAAAACCTCTCATCGTTTATATTACCGGCGCCGTCCCGCGTGCCGGAGTATATGCACTTCCCCAAGGCGCCCGTGTCCAGGATGCAATTTCGGCCGCCGGTGGGTTTCTGGCTGAGGCTGAAAAGTCACAGATCAATCTGGCGGCTTTGCTGGAAGATGGCGAAAAGCTCGACATCCCGTACATCGAAGGCGCCTTACCGATCCTTGCTACGCCGGGGCCAACGGTCGTCGCAGCCACAACGGAATTAGTCAATATCAACACTGCCTCCATCGCTGAATTGGATACTCTTCCAGGCATCGGCCCAACGACCGCCCAAAAGATTATAGATTACCGCGAACAAAACGGTCCTTTTATCAATGCTGAAGATATCATCAACGTCTCAGGGATTGGACCGGGTACGTACGAACGCTTCAAGGACTTGATCACAGTAGGACCTTAAACGAACAGCCCGACTTTGAAGTCGGGCTGATTCTTAGTCCTTTCTGCCATCCCAGGTAGACCACTTCCGCTTGTCTTGAGCAAGTAAATCATCTGATTCAGAGGGACCCCATGTCCCTGGCTCGTAAAAAGCGATCGGTGGTTTCTGCGTATCCCACGCTCGAATAATAGGATCGATGATTCCCCATGCCGTTTCCACTTCATCGGCGCGGGTGAACAATGAAGCATCCCCGGTCAAGACATCCAGCAGAAGACGTTCGTAAGCCTCTGGAATTGCCGTTTTTCCAAATGAGTCTTCATAGTGAAATTCCATATCCACTGAACGCATCTCCGAAACAGTGTCGGGCACTTTCGCTTCGAAGCGCAAGTGCATACCTTCATCAGGTTGGAGATATAGCACCAGCATGTTGGGTGTTAAGTGATTTTCTGTATTTGGAAAGAGCAAATGGGGTGGCTCTTTGAATTCAATCGTAACTTGTGATAGTTTTTCCTTCAAGGATTTACCGGAGCGCAGGTAAAAAGGTACACCCTGCCAGCGCCAATTATCAACCTGCAGACGCACGGCTGCATAGGTGGGCGTCCTTGAGTCTTTTTTGACCCCTTCTTCCTCACGATAACCTTTGTACTGGGCAAGAACGGTTCTGCGCGGAACGTCTGCCTCTTTCATCGGATGGATGGCGCTTAACACTTTGACCTTTTCATTACGGAGTGCAGAAGCATCAAAAGAAACGGGCGGCTCCATCGCAACCAAAGATACAAGTTGAAGCAAATGATTCTGGAACATATCGCGCAATACACCAATCTGGTCATAAAAGCGGGCGCGATGTTCTACTCCAACTTGTTCTGAGACTGTAATTTCCACATGGTCAATGTAATTTCTATTCCACAAAGGTTCGAAAATCGTATTTGAAAAGCGCGAGACCAAAATATTTTGCACAGTCTCTTTGCCAAGATAATGGTCGATACGATAAATTTGTTTTTCGTTCAAAGCTTTGTGGATCTGTTCGTTCAAGTCACAGGCTGATTTCAAATCAGTGCCGAATGGTTTTTCAATGACGACTCGTCGCCATCCTTCGTTCTCGGTGAGTTGATCTGTTTGCGCAAGCTGGTCAATGATGTTGGGGAAGACCCCAGGCGGGGTTGCCATGTAATAAATGCGGTCTCCAGAACCTGACTCCCAATCCTTCAATAAATTCTTAAGTTTTTCAAAATCTGTCGGATTATCATAACGACCCTGATGATAGGCAAGGTTCGATGAAAAGTTTTTCCACTCTTCATCAGTGTACTTAAACGAAGCAAATTGCTTCATCCCCTCT
>DASWEH010000007.1:0-6540 GCA_036394895.1 Anaerolineales bacterium | reverse complement strand
TGTCACCTCGACTTTGCCGCCCTATCAACCAGGGTTGACTCTGCCAACGCCAGTCCCACCGACAGCTTCACCAACCTCTGATCCATTAACTCCTTCCCCAACTCCGTCCTGCCATGACAGCGCGGTCTTCGTCGAAGATGTGACCTACCCCGATAATACGCGCCTGACCGCCGGGGAGAAATTCACCAAGACGTGGAAACTTCAAAATACAGGCAACTGCAAATGGACTGGTTACACTGTCGCGTTCGTCTCCGGCGACAAAATGGAGGCGCCCGACTCGGTGCCTGTGCCTGAGACGGAAGCAGGCAAGACGGTGGAGGTTTCGATCGATCTCGTCGCGCCCTCGGATGATGGCGCGTATACAGCTAATTTTGAGTTGCGAGATGCGGAAGGCAAATCCATCCCGCTGGGAACGGAGCCAACCTTCTGGGCGAAAATCGTCGTTGGCGAGGAAATCCCGTCCGCTTCGGAACAAACTATTGGCAATTGCACGTACACCGAAAACCCGGAATACGTACAAACGTTGATCGACCTCATCAACCAAGCCCGCGCCGAAGTGGGTCGCCCGGCGCTCGCCGTCAACGCGGATCTGACGGCAGCCGCGCGCAGGCACAGCCTGGACATGGCTTGCAACAACTTTATGAAGCACAGCGGCTCGGACGGTTCGTGGACCGGCGACCGGGTATCTGAAGCGGGTTATTCAAACCCCTATTATTTGGAACTTCTTGCTATCGGGCTTCCACAAGATGCCATGAATCAATGGCACATCGAGAAAGCCGATTGGAGTGCCGTGCTCAACTCACGCGTGACGGAGATCGGCGTGGGTTATGTCTTTTCGAAATTCAGCGCGTATGGAGGCTATTGGACAGTAAACATGGGAGGACCATAAAAAGAAAAAGACCCAGCTTTTGGTGGTCTTGTCCGCGTGATGAACAAACGCCAGGAATCTCTCTGGGTCCACGAAAAGTTTGCAAGCGAATATTAAACTCTACCGCCATGTCATTCTGAGCGAAGCGAAGAATCCCTACCGTGGCGAGCGAGACTCTTCGCTCGCGGAAGAACGCTCCCTCAAAGTGACATAGTTCTTTAAGAGTAAGATTTTTTTCAGAAAGAGCATAATAATGACTTCCATGAAAGGCAAGCGCGTCATCATCACAGGTTCCACCTCTGGTGTTGGAAAAGAGATCGCCATAGGGTTGGCGTCTCTCGGTGCGGAAATCATCCTCGCCTGCCGCGATGTTAAAAAGGGGAATCAAGTCGCTTCGCAAATTACCCATCGTGCTGGTTCATCAAAATTGGTCGTGATAGGTATTGACACCTCCGGCCAGGAATCTATTCGCGAGTTTGCGCGAGAATTCCTCCGCAGATATCGCCGCCTGGATGTGTTGATCAATAATGCGGGAGGCAATCGCGGCACGCTTCCAAAAGTAAACAGTGTAGATGGCATCGAGCTGACCTTTGCCACGAACGTGCTCGGTTATTTTCTGCTTACGCAGGAATTAATGGATGTGTTGAAACGAAGCGCCCCCGCGCGCATCATCAATGTGGCTTCTTCATATGCCAGCGATCTTGACCTGGACGATCTGCAATTCGAGCGTCGCCGCTTTGAAAGTTTCAGAGCCTATGCCCAATCGAAAGCCTGCGACCGTATGCTAACGTGGGCACTAGCGCGGCGACTCGAAGGGAGCGGCGTGACTGTCAATGCCATGACACCGGGCTTGATCACCGCGACCGAACTCTATCGTAATGCGGCACCTGAATTGGTTCAACGCCTCACACAATACTCCGGTGGGCGGACCAGTAAGCAAGGCGCTGATACAGCAGTCTGGTTAGCAAGCGCTCCCGAATTGGAAGGCGTCAGTGGCAAGTTCTTCGAAGACCGCCAAGAGCTTGAATGCGAGTTTCGAAATAAAAAGAATGAAGAAAAGCTCTGGCGCATTTGCGAGGAATTCGTAAACAAAACCAATTAATAGCTATCATATACCACTCTGAGCGAAGAATCTCTACCACGCCGAGCGAGACTCTTCGGTCGTGGCGCCGAGGCGCCACTCACTCAGAGTGACATGAATTTCTATTTTCCCCACCTCGGCTGCCAATCGGAGGTGGGACTGTTCGTCAAGCGGGTTTCATGTGACCCATCCGGGTGCACTATATAAATCTCATTGTTCCCATCCCGGAAGGAAGTGAACGCGATCCAATTGCCATCCGGCGACCAACTGGGACCCAGGTTGTCCCCACCATTGGTGAGCTTTTTCAAGCCTGTCCCATCGATGTTGATGACGTAAATATCGTGGTCACCAGCGGGACCTCGATAAAAGGCGAGCTTTGTGCCGTCAGGTGACCAGCTGCTGCGTCCGCCCATGTTTTTTAGGTCTGTTACCTTGTCCACTTTTTTACCGTTCGCGTTTGCGACAAATAACTGTCTCTGCCCCTGACGGTTCGAAGCGAACGCGATCATAGACCCATCCGGTGACCACGTAGGATCGATATCATCTTTGGATGTGATGGCATGTGGGTTGCTTCCATCCGGGTTCATGACCCAGAGCCCATTGCCATTATTTGTGAAGATGATCCGCTCTCCATTTGGTGAAAGCTCGGGCGCATAGAGCGAGCCAATCCCATTCGTCAGGCGTTGCAATCCATTCCCATTGATGTCGATGGAGTAGATTTCAAAGTTTCCACTCTGGTTGGAGGCGAAATAAACCGTTTGACCATCCCGCGAGAGCGATGGATAAAACGCGGTTGCCGGGAAGTTTGTCAGCTGTTTTCGCCCTGTCCCATCTGCGTTCATGATACAGATCTGGTCAATCTGGTTGATGTAACAAGCAAAAACGATCTTGCCAGTTGGAGCAGCCTCCCCACCAAAATCAGGGACGAAGGAGGGAAACAAGGTCGGTGCACCTGCGCCATCCAGGGTTGGAACAAGGGTTGGAATAAGCGTTGGAGATAGTGTTGGTGTGGAAACATCAAGGACTGGAGCCGTCACGGCCGGTGTCACAGCGGGTGTCGCCGTGGCAGACGAACTCGCTCCCACAGGATTCTGCCAAATGTAGACAAAGGCACTCGCCAGAATGCATAGTACCAACGCTCCACAACCCAGCCCACCAAACAGAAAAATATCGAATACAGGAAGAATTTTTTTTAAAGATTCCATGATGTCAAAATAACGCTCTCAGCGCCCTCCATCATAGGATGAGCAGAATTATGGTCCCCACCTGGGCTGCCAATCGGAAGTGGGGGTGTTGGTCAAACGCGTCAGTCCAGTTCCGTCAGGATGGATGATATAAATCTCATTGTTCCCATCCCGGAAGGAAGTGAACGCGACCCAGTTGCCATCCGGCGACCAACTGGGGCCGAGGTTGTCGCCTCCGTTCGTGAGTTGGACCAAGCCTGTCCCATCCACATTGATCACATAAATATTATGGTCGCCAACGGGTCCGGCGTAAAACGTCAGCCTTCTCCCATCATGTGACCAACTGCTGCGCCCGCCCATGTTCGGCAGGTTGGTTACCTGCTGGACATTCGAGCCGTCTTTCTCCATGACGTACAACTGGCGCTGACCCGTCCGCGCAGAGGCGAAAGCGATCCGCTCTCCATCCGGCGACCAGGTGGGGTCGATGTCCTCGGGCCCCGTGGTGAGTGCGTGAGGATTCTTTCCATCGACTCGCATCACCCAAATTTGTTGCGTGCCACCGGTCTCGTTGGTAAAGACAATCCTCTCCCCTGCAGGAGAACGCTCGGGCGCGTACAAACTACCGATGCCGCCGGTGAGCCGTCTTAGGGATTTTCCTTTGAGATTCATCGAATAAATATCGAAATTTCCAGTGCGGCGAGAAACAAAATAGATGGTGCTTCCCTCTGGAGAGATCGAGGCGTAATAGGATGTCCCTTTTTCACTGGTAAGCTGGGCACGACCCGATCCGTCCGCGTTCATGAGGCAGATTTGGTCAATCTGATTGATATAACAGGTGAACACAATCTTGCCGGATGGAGGCGATGTATCGAATTGAGGCACAGGCGAGGGAATCACAGTACCAGACGGCGCTCCCGGTGTGGGCGTGACGATCGTCGGTTGCCCTGTCGGGAATACGCTTGGCGTGGAAAATTGAAAGAGCGGAGTCGCGGTGGGGCCAGGCGTTACCGTGGATATATCACCGAACACCAACTGTGTTTGCGCAGCAGTTGGACCCTGCCCAGGCGGGTTTCTCCAGATGTAGAAAAAACCAGCCATCAGGAAGCAAAGCGCGATCAAGCCACAGCCCAATCCGCCGAGCAGGAATCTGTCAAATAGAGGGTTGAATTTTGCAGGAGGTTTCATTGGGTTGACTCATTCAAAATAAATAATAATTACTCGCAAAGCCATCCGCGGCGTGCCGTCGCGGATGGCCGCTTGAGCAATCTGAGAGATGGATTTTTTGTCCAGTGGACAATAAGGGCGATGGCTTAATCGTATTCCATCCTTTGATGATGTAGGTAAGAGTTTCTACAGGAATAAGAACGTATCAACTGTGGCCTATGTTCCCTGATTTTACTTGACGCAGATGGAAATAAAAAAGTCTGTGGCGAAACCATTGTTCCGCCACAGACATACTATATTCGTAACGTACGCTTAAGGTCTGTCCTTATGCGTAGACTGGTTGCAACTCCAGCCGGCTCTTGAGGTTCTGGAGCAAAGCCTCCACTTCGTGCTCATTCTCCTGGATGACAACATCCTCCTTTATCCGTTTGAGCAGGGAGGACGGGATCTGATATTCGAATCTTAGTGTTACGTGCGTTTCCCGTCCGGAGGGCTGGAATCTCCAGGTGATCGTGCTATCGAGCGCTTTGTTGCTTTTGACAACCAGGCGCTCGTAGGGGACATGTTCAATCGTTTCACATTTGCCTTCGAAGGGCAAACCGGACATCTTGTAAGCCCAGTTAAAGTTGAAACCTTCGTTGTCTTTTGACTTCTTGACGTTCTTGACCTCAATGATGTTTGGCCAGATCTCAGGCAGATTGTTCGGGTCTAGAAGGAAATCGAACACTCTTTCAACGGGAGTATCAACCCGTATATCGCGTACGATCGTTTTCGTATTCATGAGGAACTCCTTTCTCATTTCTGAAAACGGTTTGGTGCTATTTCAAATTTCAGACGGAGGTATGGGTGCGCTGACCCAGCTCGATGCCGAATGTTTGGCACTAAAATTTGTCTCGACGCGCGGACCACCACCTTTCTTCGATAGTCTTCTATAAGTTGGCAATTTTAGAGAAGCCAAGTCTACCGTTCTGAAAGCATTCAAAACGGAGGATGGGGTCAATTGATTTGCTGATTATTCTTGAAATGATAAAGGGGGTTAAGCCTTTGAAAATCATTCATACTATACAACAGTCAAACATGAGATTCAACCCTTTTCGGGAGGGTCTAAAGTTTTTCTAATTTAAACTCTATGATTTTTACAACTCCCTCTCATCTTCGGCTCATTTTTCGGAAACTTTTTATTCACTACGGACGATTCATCCGCTTCTCATAGGTTATGTTCCGGTCCCTGAATAATACTTCAACCCAAACTGCCAGAAGCGATAACCAATGAAAAGCAGGAGCGCCGCGACGAACGGTCCCAACCAGGCGATGTTGCTCACATCCCGGTTGAGCACATAGCTTGCAGGATAGAAAGACGCGAATCCATACGGGATGACCCACGTCAGCAGGATGCCGATCGCTTTGGGATAGATGGAAAGCGGATACTGCGCGAAGAGATGATTGTCAAAGACCAGACGCGTCACTGGCACCGAATCCACTATCCAGAACGCGCTGACAGACGTGATGAGATTCAGCGCGATGAAGATGAATCCGCCGCTCACTACGCCGATGATCAACATCAACAGCTTGGACGGAGTCCAATCAATGTTCAAGGCAAGGGAAGATTTGATCACTAGCGCGATCCCAACCAAAAAATTCCCAACGCCGTCCTGGCAGAAGCGGTCCGCCAGTAGATGGAACAATGGGTCGATTGGGCGGACGAGGAAACGGTCGAACCCTCCCGAGCGGATGTAGATGCGTCCCAGCGTCCAAAGGTTATCGGCGAACATATGATTGATGGATTTAGACAATGTCACGAGTCCATACACAAGCAGGACTTCGTCATAGTTCCAACCATTCAGGCTCGGCACTTTTTGCATCACGATCCAGACCGCGGCGATACTCGAGGCCTGCCAGGCAATCGTGGATGACGCGCCAAGAATAAAACTGACGCGATATTCCATCAGCACCTTCAGGCGTTGGATGAGGAAGTACCAGTAGAGGTTTAGGTATCGGGTCATGATTTAATTTATCATAAAGAACATCAGCCACAGATTTCACGGATTGGTACGGACTCTTTCAAACAATTTGTGAATTCAGTGTAATCCGTGGCAATAGGCGCTTCGACTGCATGCCTCGACTTTCACTCGGCACTCTGCTCACTACAGTCCCGGTGCTTTTCGGGAGGGCGAAGTCTAGCCTCCCTGCACCGTGATCTTACGCACGGCGACACGAAAGAATAGTGTAGAAAGGATCCACAT
>DASWEH010000006.1:0-16497 GCA_036394895.1 Anaerolineales bacterium | reverse complement strand
TCAGACAATTCAATCTCGAGCCAACACGTTTCTGCCTAAGACAGCCTTGATCGCGTCACCACTGGAAGCCTTGGCTCGCTATCAAGAGAACGCACCGAAATTGACTTATCTTTTGTTTGCATTTAGTGTTCCCATTTTGAGTCTGATCCTGGCATTCATCGGTCTGGTCGCTGGTTTATTTGTCAATCAACAGCGTGGTGAAATGGCAATCTTGCGCAGTCGCGGTGCCAGCACCATGCAAGTCGTTGGCATCTCTCTTTTACAGGGAATCATTTTGGGCGCGATGGCTTTAGTGGGTGGAGTTGGTCTCGCATATTTAATTACCCACCTCACCGGCAAGGCGCGCAGTTTTCTTGATTTCAGCGCGGTAGGTGGATTACGCGTCAGCATGACTCCACAAGTGCTGGGCTACGGTCTGTTGGGTATTGGGATGATTCTTATTATTCAAGTTCTCATTCCCACCTTGAGCGCCGCGGAAAATACAATCGTTACTTATAAGCAGGAACAGGCTCACTCCTTCCGTGCGCCCTGGTGGCAACGTTATTGGCTGGATATTCTTCTCCTGATCCCAGCGGGCTATGGGTTATGGCAACTCACCCAACAATCTCAAAAAGCAATAGAGGGATCGAAGGCGATTCCTGACCCGTTACAGAATCCGCTTCTGCTCCTTGTTCCTGCCTTGGGGATTTTCTCGGTCGCTCTGTTCACGCTTCGGCTTGTTCCCCGTTTCATGGAGTTTATCTCCCGATTGCTGGAACCGTCAAAGAGCGTTGGGTTGTTGATGGCCGCGCGTTATCTAGCACGGACTCCCGCTCTCTACAGCGCCCCGCTTGTTTTGCTCGTATTGACGCTTGGCTTATCAGCTTTTACTGCTTCTTTGGCGCGGACTCTCGATATCCAACTCGATAAACAGATCCATTATCAAGTGGGTTCGGATCTCAATCTTTATGAACTCGGCACGACATTTAACGAAGACAATCCTGATCCTGTGTACACCTTTGGACCCGTTGAGGCTCACTTGAGTATTCCGGGTGTGAAGTCAGCGACGCGTGTGGGTCGTTATAAATTTTCAGGCACCGCTCAAACGGGTCCAGTACAGGGAATCTTCCTTGCCATAGACCGATTGACATTTCCCAACGCAGCCTATTGGCAAAGAGACTTTGCATCCGAGTCTCTAGGTGGGTTGATGAATCAATTGGCTGCAAACCCAACCGGCGTCCTTGTTCCAAAGAGCCTGCTTGCCAAGCAGAAATTGAAAGTTGGGGATACGCTCCAGATCGGAATCACAACCGGCGTCGCAGGTCAATCTATTCCATTAGAAGCAGCCATTGTCGGGACGTTCAATCTCTTCCCGACCTGGTATCCCGAAAATGGAACTATGATTGTTGGCAATCTGGAGGAGTTATTCCTGCGCTCAGGGGCGGAATATCCGCATGAAGTTTGGCTGGGAACGACACAGGCTGCTGACCCAGACTTCATAGCCTATGCAGTGCGTGGCTTTAGCATCTTGCTCGACCAACAAGCAGATCAATCGAAACTCGTGCAGAACGGACTCAATACAATCGTGAAAGATTGGTCATCTGCGGAACTGAACATCCGGGCCCAGCAACGCAGACCTGAACGACAAGGTCTATTCGGATTGCTTTCGGTTGGCTTTATCTCTTCCGCTTTACTGACGGTCTTAGGTTTCCTGCTTTACGCGCTATTCTCGTTCCGCCGTCGCTTCATCGAAATGGGTATGCTGCGTGCTATCGGTCTATCCATTCAACAGATGACTTCCCTGCTCGCGGCGGAGCTAGCTTTTTTGGTCTTGCTGGGCATTGGCGTGGGAACGGCGCTAGGTGTGTTTGCCAGCAGGCTATTTGTTCCATTTCTGCAGATCGCGGCGAGTGCACAATCCCAATATCCACCGTTCCAGATTGAAATTGCCTGGCTCTCGATTGCAGAGATTTATGTGCTGTTTGCCTTACTCTTCGTAGCAGCCTTAGGTATTCTTTCCACATTACTGCTGAAGATGAAAATATTCCAAGCCATCAAACTCGGAGAAACCACGTAGGTATGTCATTCTGAGCGAAGCGAAGAATCTGCATCACAGCATTCGAGACTCTTCGGTCGCGGCGAACGCTCCCTCACACCGTCCCAGTGTCCTTCGGGAGAGTGACATAATTTGATAATCATGAACACAGAGCCATTAATCATTTGCGAAAACCTTGTGAAAATCTACCGCTTGAACCAGGAAGGCGGGGGGTCTGTCGAAGTGCAAGCGCTACAGGGAATGGATATTACAGTTGCTAATGGCGAAATGCTTGGCATTGTCGGTGCGAGTGGAAGCGGCAAATCGACGCTGCTCAATGTGCTGGGTGGCTTGGATCGCCCCACTGGCGGACGCGCCCTCGTTGGCAAACAGGATTTAGGTCAGTTGAGTCCAACTGCACTGGATCAATACCGCCGAAAAACAGTTGGGTTCGTATGGCAACAGGCAACGCGCAATCTTATCCCTTATTTGACCGCGCTTGAAAATATAGAATTGCCTCTTACCCTTTCCGGACAAGTTGGCAAATCGACTCGTCAGCGCGCGCGCGAACTGCTCGATTTGGTTGATCTACGGCATCGCATGGATCATCGCCTGGACGAACTCTCCGGAGGCGAACAGCAACGCGTGGCCATTGCAATTGCGCTGGCAAATCGTCCAAAATTATTACTCGCAGATGAACCGACCGGCGAATTGGATACTGTCACGGCGCAGACAATTTATGACCTCCTGCGCCACTTGAATAAGCAACTCGGTCTCACGATAGTGATTGTCAGCCACGACCCAGGTATTGCGCGCCATGTAGATCGCGTCGTCGCCGTTCGCGATGGCAAGCTGGCCAGTGAAACGCTGCGAGTGCAAAAAGCTGATAGCGAGGAGCATCACCTGGTCGAATTGGCGGTCGTGGATGCTGCGGGACGATTACAGATTCCGCGCGAATATCTGGAACAATTCAACATCCGCCGCCGCGTCCAGGTGGAACTTACTGAGACCGGGATTCTCATCCGCCGGCCGGAGAGGGAACATCACAGCCACGATCACGCCTCCGCGTCTTCGCCCGGCGAGCAGGAACCGGCTGCGTTAGATTCGATCGAAGTTCCATCCAGTCTGTTGAGAGTATGGCAGAGTCTCAAATCCAGATTTAAGCTTTCATCGAAGAATCACAATGGAGATGGAAAATGACTCTTGTTATCGAAGCCAAAGATTTGTGGCGAGTCTATCCATCAAAGACGAACCGCGATGGCATTCCAGCACTTCGCGGCGTGAATCTGAATGTGCAGCCCGGCATGTTCGTTGCGCTAAAAGGACGTTCGGGCAGTGGCAAGACCACGCTCTTGAACTGTTTGGCTGGGCTGGATCGACCGACATCCGGGGATGTGGATGTGCTTGGACATAACTTGATGAAAATGAGCGATCAGGAATTGACCCTCTGGCGACGTGAACAGATTGGATTGGTATTCCAATCGTTCGGTTTATTGCCTACTCTTTCGGCTTATGAAAATATCGAGTTGCTGCTGAGGATCAAAGGCGATGAGTATGATACGCGGCATAAGCGTGCGTTAGAATGTTTGGAAATTGTGGGCTTGAGTCGCTGGCGCGATCATCGTCCCTTTGAAATGTCTGGCGGACAGCAACAGCGTGTGGCGATTGCACGTGCGCTCGCCAATCGTGCGGAATTAATCCTGGCTGATGAGCCGACTGGCGAATTGGATAGCAAAACGACGCGCGAGCTTTTAACCTTCTTCCGTGAGCTTGTCGAGAGTCAACATATTACCATGCTCATGGTCTCACACGATTCATTAGTAGATCAATATGTGCATCAAGTTTTGACCTTGAAAGATGGCGTTGTAGAAAATACCTCGCGCTGAGTGCTGAGCAAACGAAGCGCGGATGACAAGTTTATGAAATCTATCCTCTCTTTCCTCTTTCTTCTTTCCTTCCTTCTCTCTGCATGTGGGGCGCAGGCTTCTGCAACTGCTGTTTCACCAAACTCGCCAATTGTCCCAACGGCAACTTCAGGTAATATGACCTACACAGATCCATCTCAACCCACCGAAGCGCGCGTAGAAGACTTGCTAGCACACATGACCCTTGATGAAAAAATTGGGCAAATGACGCAGGTGGAAAAGAACAGCATCAAGCCCGGTGACATCACGAAATACTACATCGGCTCCATCTTAAGTGGAGGGGGCGGTTCTCCGAGCGAGAATACACCTCAAGCATGGTACTCAATGGTTGCAGGCTTTCAAAATGAAGCCTTGAAGACACGTCTCCAAGTCCCGATCATTTACGGTGTGGACGCGGTGCATGGTCATGGCAATTTGCACAATGCAACAGTTTTTCCACATAACATTGGGCTTGGTGCAGCAAATGATCCTGAGTTGATGCAAAAAATTGGCCGAGCGACCGCGGAAGAAATGCTCGCTACTGGAATTCCCTGGAATTTCGCGCCGGTCGTCGCAGTGGTGCAGGATGTGCGTTGGGGACGTACGTATGAGGGCTATGGGGAAAAGACGGAACTTGTTACTTCACTCAGCGCTGCCTATATCAAAGGCTTGCAGGACTTTACAGATAAGGATAGCCCGACTCCCGGTCAATCCATTTTTGTGTTAGCCACTCCGAAACATTTCATCGGTGATGGTGCGACAATCTGGGGTTCCTCGCGCACAGAGGATTACGAAC
This sequence comes from Anaerolineales bacterium, assembly GCA_036394895.1. GTDB lineage: Bacteria > Chloroflexota > Anaerolineae > Anaerolineales > Villigracilaceae > Defluviilinea. Next base: position 11,783 of record DASWEH010000006.1, on the reverse strand, counting down.
TGGATCAGGGAAATATGCAGGTCCCTGAGGAACTTGTTCGGAAACTATTCTTGCCTCCCTACCGAAGTGCAATAGAGGCCGGTGCAATGAGTGTCATGGCATCCTTCAGCAGTTGGAAGGGCACCAAGATGCATGCTCAACAATATTTGCTGACCAAAGTATTGAAGGATGAGCTTGGCTTCAATGGCTTTATCGTTTCCGATTGGCAAGCGATGGATCAAATTGTTCCAGATGATTACTATGCCTCAATCGTTACCTCTGTCAACGCGGGCGTGGATATGAACATGGTTCCCTATGATTACATTGCTTTCATCCAGACCATGAAGGATGCTGTCAATAACGGAGATATTCCCGAATCACGCGTCGACGAGGCGGTCCGCCGCATCCTGCGCGTGAAATTTGCCCTCGGACTGTTCGAACACCCCATGCCAGATACAAAATATCAGGGGACAGTCCGCTCACGCGAGCATCTAGAGCTTGCACGACAAGCCGTCCGCGAGTCATTGGTGTTATTGAAAAATGAAAACGATGTTTTGCCATTAAGCAAAGACACGCCGCTCATCTTTGTCGCAGGTGAAGGCGCAAACGACATCGGTCTGCAATCCGGAGGCTGGACTCTAGAATGGTTGGGCAAGGTTGGCAATGATAACGAAGGTACGACGATCGTTAGCGGAATCAAAGCGGGGATTGGTCCAGACACACGCCTTGAATTTAATCGTGAGGGCGATTTCAGCGAATTCCAAGACTCTGCCGGCAAGCCTCTTGTTGCCGATGTAGGGATTGTCGTCATTGCAGAGCAACCCTATTCTGAAGGAGTCGGTGACAGTGCCGATATTTCTCTGAGCAGCAATGAAATTAATCTCATTACTGAAACAGGAAAACAAAGTAAAACAGTGGTTGTTATTCTTATTTCCGGGCGTCCACGTGTGATCACTGACCAATTGTCACTTGCCGAGGCATGGGTCGTGGCATGGCTGCCGGGCACGGAAGGCGGCGGGATTGCGGATGTGCTGCTCGGAGATTATCCGTTTACCGGGAAGTTATCGTATTCCTGGCCACGCTCGAACGACCAACTTCCCATCAACGTCAATAATTCGGCAGACAAAACAGGCTGTGACGCGCCCCTTTTTCCGTTCGGCTACGGCTTGATGTACGGAGATCCATCGCCTGAGTTGTTGGATTGCGGTCAATGACAATCTCTCCACCTCCCTTTGCATCGATTGAAAATGATTTTCTCCGAGTCGATTACTTGACGACTATCGGTCCGCGCATTATTGGCTTGTACGCAAAGGGAATGGATGGCAACCTGCTCGCAGAAACACCGGATGTTCATTGGCCCACGCCTCACGGAGAATATTATTTATATGGTGGCCATCGTTTGTGGACGGTACCCGAAGATCTCTTTTATACCTGCCCCGAAGATCGTGTAAAAGTGACGACTGAAAAAAATAAAGTCACGTTACAAAGTGATGTGGATGCCTCAGGCCTGGAAAAAGAAATATCGTTTCTGCTGAATGAAAACTGCGTGGAGCTAACCCATCGAGTCACCTGGCATGGAGAAAGACCAATTGAGCTTGCGCCCTGGGCGATCACGCAGTTAAGATTAGAAAGCATGGCGATCCTTCCGCAATCGGATTCAGGTGGATTACAGCCCAATCGTAATCTTGTATTCTGGCCTTATTCGCGAGTGAACGATGATCGTCTGGAATTTTATGATGATTTGATTTTGATTCACGGGCGCAGGAGCGAGCAGCCGTTTAAAATTGGAAATAGTAATTCGCATGGATGGATGGCCTGTTTATTCGGTAATGCTTTATTTGTAAAAAGATTTGCCGTGAACAATACGCAACAGTACCCTGACATGGGCTGTAATGCAGAAGTCTATATCAAAGATTCATGTCTTGAGCTTGAAACGCTTGGACCTTTGACGACATTGATGACAAAAGAATCAGTAGTGCACAAAGAGAGCTGGGAAGTAACCGTGGGCGAATATCCTGCTACGTTGGAAACGGCCCGCAGAATGAGCAAGCAATTATCACTGAAATAAAAAAATGAATGGAGAAACCAATGGCAAGCAAAATTAAATTTCCCGAAAATTTCCTGTGGGGCGCGGCGACGGCTTCATATCAAATCGAAGGTGCCTGGAACAAGCACGGCAAAGGTGAATCGACCTGGGATCGCTTTACACACACACCCGGAAAAATAAGAAATAATGATACAGGCGACGTTGCCAATGATCACTATCGGCTCTGGAAAAAAGACATCGGTCTGATGAAGAAGATTGGCTTGCAGGCTTATCGCTTTTCCATTTCATGGCCGCGCGTGCTTCCTGCGGGACGCGGCAAGGTAAATCAGAAGGGGTTGGATTTCTATAACAAACTTGTGGATGGTTTACTCGAAGCAAATATCAAACCGTTCGTTACTCTCTATCACTGGGATCTGCCACAAAAACTGGAAGATGAAGGTGGTTGGCCGATGCGTTCTACTGTTGAAGCGTTTGTGGAGTATACAGACCTTATCAGCCGAACGCTTGGAGACCGTGTCAAGAATTGGATTACGCATAACGAACCGGCGGTCGTCGCCTGGCTGGGCTATGGCACCGGTGTCCATGCTCCAGGCCTGACCGATTTCAAACTTTCAATGCGCGCCGCGCACCATCTGCTTCTCTCTCATGGACAGGCTGTGCCGGTGATTCGTCAGAACAGCCCAGGTTCAGAAGTAGGAATTACCCTCAACATCGGCTGGAAGGTCCCCGCTTCGAACAGCGCGGCAGATTTGGATCTGGCGCGTCGGGATGATGGGATGTGGTTTCGCTGGTTCGCCGATCCCGTTTATGGACGAGGCTATCCTTCGGATGTGACCGAAGATTTCAAGAAGATCGACGCGCTGCCCAACGGTTTTGATTTTGTCCAGAATGGGGATATGAAAACAATCGCGGTTCCCACGGATTTTATCGGCTTGAATTATTACTCTCGAAACATCAGCCGAGCGAGTGAAGAGGGCAATGATCCACAACTCTTTTTCCCGCAGCCTCCAACTCCGGAATACTGGACGGAAATGCCCTGGGAAAATTATCCTGATGGTCTGACCGGCGTTTTGGGGCGCGTGTACTTCAACTATAACCCGCTTAAGGTATACATCACTGAGAACGGCGCAAGCTACTCCACACCACCCGATGAAAAAGGAAATGTCCCGGATGAGCTTCGCACAAATTATTTGAGAACTCATTTTGCGGCGATGTATCGCGCGATCCAAGCGGGTGTGCCGCTGGCAGGGTACTTCGTCTGGTCGCTGATGGACAACTTCGAATGGTCGTTTGGATATAGCCAGCGCTTTGGCATCATCTGGGTGAATTACGAAACACAAAAGCGCACGCTGAAAGACAGTGCAAAGTGGTATAAAAATGTGATCAAGAAGAATGGATTTTAACTAATCACAGGGCGACCGATTGGTCGCCCTGTGGTTTCTTTAACCGTTTCACCATTGGCGCTGTGGCAAATCCCGCTTCCAAAACACTGGTCAACTGCAAAACCAACCAGCCGTTAGCGACATTCTGCATCCAGGTGCCCATGTTTGAGACGATCATTCCCCACCAAATTAATCAAAATTCTTATAACCTAACGCGGCAAAGTGTGTATTGCTGGCTTCCATGGTTGTCATAGTGTTCCTCTTTTGCTCGCTTGTTTTGTCCATTACCTTGGATGTGCTTACTTTTTTGCAGGCTCAAGAACTTCAACAATCCAATACTCACCGGTTTGAGGCATGGCTATTTTAATCAGCTCAACTTGATTATAAAATTGGTCAATCAACATGTGACTTGCCAATGGAGAGAGTGCCTGTTCCGATATAAAAAATACAGATCGATAATTTGGGTCCAGCCCCGATGTAACAATTATATAATCATAGTTCCGGTTCTGAATTTTGGTTCTAATGGTATTGAGATATTTCATTCCTTGCTGCTTTACCTTGTGATATTCTGGAGCGAAGGGAGTTGAATGATAAGGTCTGGTATTGAAATAATATTCAGTCTGCCCAGAATCTACAGGCACAATACCCAAACGTACCATTTCAGGAACCAGGACGGGTGAATTTAGTATGTGCGTCGAACTGGCGATGGGTCGATATAATTTCTCCCACTCCTTTTGCTGAGCTGTGGATAGTTGATTAGGATAAAGCATCCAAAAGCAAATTAGAGAAAAGTTAATTAATATCAGTGGAACGGTCATTACTGCTTTTTTATTTAAAACATCCTTTTGTTGAAATATTACTAATATCAGCGCAGGCGTAACTAGCTGAAAAAAATAGACCATATAAGCGCCCAGATGCCGACCCAATAAGACGACAACGACAATTAATGTGCATTCCAACAAAAACACAAAATAATTAATTGGAGAATGGACCAAAGGCTGATCCAAACGAGTAATATTCAATGATTCGAGGTTCCTAAAAAGTCCGGTTGGCTTTGAAAACAATTGAGTAGCATTCTCACTCGCAGCCAGGAAAAGAATTAGAGTACATGGCAAGAACAATTTAACAAATAGAGTTAATTGCTTCAGCATATGGGAATCACTTAAACCAGAATTTGCTATATTGTTGAGTAATACATCCAAAAAATAGCATTCAAAATAAATGTTAACAATGTAAAAAACCAAAAGAAAAGCCGTAATGGCGAATAATGCATAAAACAGGCCTTTCTTTTTGGAAACAAAGAGAAAAACATACGTCGTAACTATACCAATGGATAAAATGAAATAAGGCTTCGCTAAAAAAGCAAGTAGGCCGGTTAATCCGCTAGCGATGAGAGCGGGAGTATCAAATTTTCTCTGCCACGGAAGCAAAATGCTCAGAAGGAAAAAAAACTCGCCCAAACTATCCGGGCGGGCTAGAGGAGTTACCTGAAATAACAAACTCGCCATTACGATAACACCACCAGCGTATGCAAATGGCAGAGTATTACCAATTTTGATTAATACCAAAACAATTAACATACACGAGGTAAAAACGAACAGGATTGAGATCATTCGATGAACAGCCAATGTATTTCCCAAGATCATTGCAAATGGCAGCACGACCAGGTTATAAAGGAATCCATAATTATTGGTCATGAGTGGATGATTCGCCAAAGAGAAGGGGTTCAGCCCGTGGATCAAAAAGTCTGTCAATAAAAGAATTGCACCCTCGCGATATTCGGCTGGATATGGCGTCGTAATGATCGTCCAGGAATAATTGGCTAACCAGGAAACAAAAAAAGTTAAACCTAGAACCAAAATAAGAATCGAAATTTTATTCGTCTTAGGGGAGTCCAGGAATCTACGAAAAAGAGTCGTTGATAAACGAAGTGTTCTCACATAGTCTCTCAATTTTCACCCACGAAGGGATTATTCCTCTTCTCCTCCCCTACTGTTGTCTCAGGACCATGCCCAGACAGTAAACGCGTCTCATCAGGCATTGTAAACACCTGGGTCTTAATACTCTCTTCCAATTGATTCCAACTCCCACCTGGCAAATCTGTGCGACCCACGGAACCTGCGAAGATGAGGTCGCCGCAAAAGCAGACGCTTCGACTGCGCTCGCCTGACGGCTCGCTCCGCTCACTATAGTCCCGACGCTCTTCGGGAGCGTGAATATCCGCAACATACAAGATGCAATGACCAGGTGTATGCCCGGGCGTGAAGCGGACTTCAAACTCCACGCTGCCCAGCCGTAATATTTGTCCCTGATAAAAATCAATCGTTGGTTCGGGACCAGGGTCAATATTGAATCCGAAGATCGCGCCGCCTCCACCTGCCCGCCATAAGACATGATCGTTCGGATGCAATGCCACCAAAGGCAGGGGGTTTAATGCGTCTGCGATGGCACCCGCGCCGCCGATGTGATCAAAGTGGGCATGTGTGTACCAGAGATGGGCGATGCGCCAGCCACGTTTTTGAGCCTCCGCCAAAATGAGATGACCATCCCAAGCTGGGTCGATGACCGCAGCTTCCTTTGTTTCGGAGTCTGCAACAAGATACGCATTTGTTTGTGCGGGGCCTAATGTAAATGAGACAATCTCAAGCATGACTCACCTTTCGCGGGGAAAATAAATAACTGATGAGGATCGAAATAGCAATCAGACCCATCGATAGAGGATAGACTATTTTTGGATCACGTTCAAATAGGATACCTGCCAGCGGAGGCGTGAGAATAAAGATCACGGCGCTGATGGTTTCCATAATGCCATAGGTCACACCCATCTGCGAATCATGGACAAGTTCACGCGCCTGCGCCATGACCATGGGTCGCCCAGCGCGAAACCCGCCCAGCAGAAAATATCCGAGCATAAAGACCGGCAGGCTTGACCCTCTCCAAATAAAAAATGCGAACAAGATGACAAGTGCCTGGGCGACCAAAAATCCACGGCGAGGATGAACGCGGCTAAAGAGGATCGCCATCAAGGAATTCCCCAAAGCACCGGTCGTAAAGATAATACCTGTTTCACTTAAGGAAAGTCCGCGCACGCTCGCTAGAAAATTTGGCGTAAGCGGTTGCGAAAGATACATAGAAAAGATCGCAAATGCCAGAACACCCATCAGAATGACAAAGCGCTGATTATTTACGAGGCTTGGCGGTGGGGCTTCAGGGTCATGATCATCGATAGGCTGCCGCTCAATAAAAAGGATGAACACATTCGAAAGAACAAACATCACGGCCGCGACAAAAAAACTCATCCGCATTCCGTAGTGATCACCGATCCATCCGCCTGTGATCGGTCCAAGCACCATGCCCATTCCAAAGGTCGCTGTGGTGAGCGAGAGGACAGTACCCACAGGCCATTCGCCGCGCGCCGCTGTCACGTAGCTGCTCAAAGGCGCCGCAACAAAAGCAGTCAATCCATATCCAAACAGACCTACTAGAAAAAGAGGCAATACGAAAGCGAGCCCCATGATCAGCGTTGAGGCCAAACCCAATATCCACGCACCGATCAGCAGAGGTCGCCGGCCGATGCGGTCTGAAAGACGACCAGCCGGAATATGTGTGATCGCCATCGAAAAGCCGAACGCGCCGAGCACGATCCCAATCTCGTATTTGCTTAACAGAAATTGCTGATCGAGATAGATAGGAACAAAATTAAAAAACATGCCCTCGCCGAACCCCCAAAGGAGAAGGGCAAGCGCGACAAAAAGAAGACTGCGATTCAAAGGACTCCTCGATTAATTTTGGATTCGTTGGATGAACTCAAGCGCGGATTGAAACACCTGCTCCCGGCTCGCATCCCGCGGGAGGACATGTCCCGATCCTGTTAGATAAAGCTTTGTCTTGTCCGAGGTATTGATCAGCTCTGCATAAATATCCTCTGCATTATCAGGTAATATATATCTTTCATCTTTTGAATGCATCAGCAACACAGGGACATTTACCTTTGGCAAGGCTGCACGCATCTCAAGGATCAACTTCTTTAATTCAGCCGATGAACGAACCGGATTCTTTGCATATGCTACATGATTTTTGTATGCCGCTTTATCGAACCATCCACTGCCAGGTGGTTCGTTTGATTTGGGGCGATAGCGCATGACCATACTAATCAGCTGGATAAACCAGATTGGATAATCTGTCGGTAAGCGTGACGGTGTTGACATTACGATCACGCCTTTCACACGCGGGACGAGTCGCGTGGACATCAGCAATGCAAGGATCCCGCCCATCGAAAGCCCAACGAGGACGATGTCATTTGATATCCCGCGCAGGAGTTGATAGCCATCTTCGACGGAAGCGACCCAATCGGTCCAGCGTGATCGGATCATATCTTCTGGATTCGTGGCATGTCCGGCGAGTCGGATCCCGAGGCAGGTATATCCTTGTCCATTCAAAAATTCCCCCATCCCGCGCATTTCCTTTGGCGTACCCGTGAATCCGTGAATTAACAGACAGGCTGGTTTTGAAGAGTCGCCTAAGAAGAAAAAAGGCTCAGCAGTTGGAATGATTTGGGACATGCTATGAATTATAGACTACTTATGCATCCAGGCAGAACGGACAGAATATCTGGGAAAGCGTAATACCGTCGCACACTTACAAGAGGTTCTTCAGGAGTGCTGATATCGGCTGAAACCGGCATGCTAGAGGTAGGCATAAATTGACTTCGTGTTTGGATGTTTTCACAGATTTGGATGTGCACCTTATAATGGATCCATGTCCACGCCCATTTTAGCTACCAAGCTACATATACCTTTGCCCCGGCCCAAAATTGTCCTTCGCCCCCACCTGATTGAGCGGCTGAATGAGGGTGTGCATTCCAAACTCACCCTCATATCTGCGCCTGCTGGCTTTGGGAAAACCACGCTCGTTAGCGAATGGGTTGCAACTTGCGGGCGGCCCGTCGCTTGGCTGTCGCTTGATGAAGGAGACAACGACCCGGCACGCTTTATGATTTACCTCATCGCTGCTTTGCAAACAATTGCACTGAATATTGGGGCGGGGGTGTTGAAGATTCTTGGAGCTCCTCAGCCACCGCCTACCGAATCGATCCTGACCGCCCTGCTCAATGAAATCACCACCGGCTCGAACAATTGCATCCTTGTCCTTGACGACTATCACATGATTGATGCCAAACCCGTTGACAATGCCCTCACCTTTCTGCTCGAGCACCTGCCCCCGCAGATGCACCTGATTATCACCACCCGTGAGGATCCACAGCTACCGCTAGCTCGTTTACGTGTTCGGAATCAATTGACTGAACTGCGCGCCGCCGACTTGCGTTTCACCCCCTCCGAAGCCGCTGAGTTTCTCAACCACGCGATGGGACTCAACCTCTCAGCAGAAAACATCGCTGCATTAGAAGCCCGCACCGAGGGCTGGATTGCCGGACTTCAATTAGCCGCGCTTTCCATGCAGGGACAGAAAGATACTGCTAGCTTCATTCAATCTTTCACCGGCAGCCACCATTTTGTGCTGGATTATCTGCTTGAAGAAGTCCTGGGACAGCAGTCCGAACACGTTCAGACGTTCTTGCTGCGCACCTCCATCCTCGACCGTTTATGTGGTCCTCTTTGTGACGCCCTCCTACTTGACCCCTCTGCTTCGGGGCAGGAAACCCTGGAATATCTCGAACGCGCCAACCTGTTCATCGTCCCTTTGGACAATGAGCGACGCTGGTACCGCTATCACCATCTCTTTGCTGATCTGCTGCGACAGCGACTGCACCAGGGCAGCGCCACGTCTGCGGAGGATGTGAACGAATTACACATCCGTGCCAGCCTATGGTATGAAGATAATGGGCTGGATATCGAAGCCTTTCACCATGCGGCTGCCGCCAACGATATTGAGCGCGCCGAGCACCTGATTGAGGGAGAGGGGATGCCCTTGCAATTTCGTGGTGCGGGTGCCCCTATACTAAACTGGCTGGAGTCGCTTCCCAAGACAGCATTAGATGCCAGACCCTCGTTGTGGGTGACGTATGCCTCGGCATTAATGATGACCGGCCAAATTACTGCCGTCGAACAGAAACTGCAAGCTGCGGAAGCGGCCTTGCAAGCCGCCAAACCGGACGACAGAACCACAGATCTTGTTGGACGTATTGCCTCTATGCGGGCTACGTTGGCTGTGATTCAACACGATGCAGAAACGATCATTACCCAGTCGCGTCGCGCCCTGAAGTATTTGCATCCCGATAACCTGCGTCTCCGCACTGCCACTACCTGGACGCTAGGGTATGCCTACCAACTCCAGGGCGATCGTGCCGCCGCCCGCCAAGCCTACACCGAAGTCATATCTATCAGTAAGTCGTTTGGGGATTCCATCTACACAATGGCGGCTACAGTCAATCTCGGTCAGGTACAGGAGGCAGACAACCAACTGCCCCTGGCAACAAAGACCTACCGGCGCGTCCTGCAATTAGCAGGTGATCCGCCACAACCGATTGCCTGTGAAGCGCATCTTGGTTTGGCCCGTATAACCTACCAATGGAATGACCTGGATGCCGCCCAACGGCATGGGCAGCAATGCCTCCAACTGACACAACGGATGGAAAGTGTCGACACCTTCGCTTCGTATGGGGTGTTTCTCGCCCGTCTGAAACTGGCACAGGGAGATGCCGCGGGTGCGGCTGCAATTCTAGCTGAAGCCGAAGCGTTCGTACGCCAGCATAACTTTTTACATCAGTTGCCTGCTGTCGCTGCCGCCCAAGTGCTAACGCTGCTTCAACAAGGCAATGTGACAGCTGCAGCTGTCCTGGCTCAGTCGCACAACCATCCTATCAGCCAGGCACGGGTACACCTAGCACAGGGAGACCCCTCCGCTGCACTGGCGGCGCTGCAGCCATTGCGCCAGCAGGTGGATGCAAAGGGTTGGCAGGATGAACGACTCAAGATCATGATTCTACAGGCAGTTGCTTTCTATGCGCTTGGCGAAAAGGAGGAGGCTGTGAAACTTCTGGGTGAAGCGCTGGCACTGGCAGAGCCCGGCGGCTTCATCCGTATCTTTGTCGACGAAGGGGCGCCGATGGCTCAACTATTATCCGAGGCAGCGGCTCACGGGATGATGCCGGACTATATCAGTAAGCTGCTGGCAGTATTTGAAGCTGAACAAAAGGGGAGCGCAGGTGAATCTCCTCACCTCGCCCTTGCCTCTTCGCAGCGTCTGATCGAGCCACTGAGCGAACGTGAACTTGAAGTGCTCAGGCTGCTCCGAACCGAATTGAACGGCCCGGAAGTTGCCCGCGGGCTAATGGTGTCCCTGAACACTTTGCGTACCCACACGAAAAACATTTACAATAAGCTTGGGGTGAATAACCGTCGGGCGGCCATCCGCCGCGCGGAGGAACTCGATTTGTTATAACCAACCCGTAAACACCAACTCCGGCCTTGGCAGGTTTGTCGAACCACCTGCTGGGGCTTTTTATTTCCCTCACCGCTGCCCGATCAATGAATCACCACATGAATCACCACTTGTGGTGATGACACCTCACCACATTTATTTGTATCCTTTGGTCGAAGAAAAGAACGAATGCAACTACGTGAAGGTCCATCCATATGAGGCAAGTTCGAAAGGCGCAGAATGAGTGAAACACACCCATCAACTCAGGATCATTACCAGTTCGGACTTTACGAAATTCGCATTGAGGGGCACCTTGATGACCGGTGGGCAGACTGGTTTGGGGGTTTAACAGTCACGCTGGAACAGGAAGGCAATACGTTACTGACCGGTCCAGTGGTTGATCAGGCCGCGTTGTATGGCTTACTAAGAAAAGTACGTGATTTAGGCATGCCATTGCTCTCGGTCAATCGCCTGCAACCCGACCAGGGAGATGCGCCAGATGTAAAGCAATAAATTGAGGCAAGTTACTTAGAAAGGAGTTTTCCATATGAAGGAAATTGCTAACAAAAGCAGATAAGCGCTATAGGTAAGATTTTATTAATCGTCAATGATAATCAAAAGGAGAAAATACGATGACTACCAAAGAAGTAATGAATAAATACAGAACAACCGCAAGAGTCGTAGGGGCGGTGTACCTCGCCGGGTTCGTTGTAGGTATTGTGGGGAACATAATGATCCAATCCATTCTTGGTGCGCCAAATCACCTTGCCACAGTTTCCGCGAACAGCATGACAGTGGCTATCGGCGCGATCCTCTGGTTGCTGGCCGTCCTTGGCGACGCTGGTCACGGTGTCCTGATGTTCCCGGTCCTCAAGCAACACAGCGAGCGCATGGCCATCGGCTACCTGGCTGCCAGGATCGTCGACGCCATCTTCATTGCCGTCATGGTTCTCTTGATACTGATTCAAATACCACTGGGTAGCGAGTACTTGAAA
>DASWEH010000005.1:0-6976 GCA_036394895.1 Anaerolineales bacterium | reverse complement strand
ATGTTCTCCTTTGAAGAGACGACCGCCGCGTTCGAAGGCGCGAAGTCTGTAACGGATTTGCCAATTGTGGTTTCCTTCAGCTATGACCGCGGCACCCGCTCGATGATGGGTGTGAAACCGAAAGATGTGATTAAGCGTTATTCTGAAATGGGTGCTACGCTTGTCGGTGCGAACTGCGGGACAACACTTGAAAACATGGAAGCCGTTGTCAAGGAATATGCCGCGACTATTCCGGGTTTCCCGTTATGGGTCAAGCCAAACGCGGGCGTTCCGCGCATGGATATCGAGACCGAGCAGGGTATCTATGATATGAGCCCTGAAGACATGGCAACCTATGCCATGAAATATATTGAGTTGGGGGCAAAGGTGGTTGGCGGCTGTTGCGGCAACACGCCTGAACACGTCGCGGCGATTGTAAAAGCAGTGAAAAACAACCAACGTGTAGAGACGATTTAAGTTCGCCTCTACATTATTTTATGAATTCAAGAGAAGCGATTCTCTCCCTGTTTCAAGGCAATCGAATTTCACCTCCGCCCGCCTTCAGCGGGCTGATTCATATAACAGCTGAGGGTTTGCAAAGCGAAGGGCTTGTCTTTCATGAAGTCCATAAAGATGCTCAGAAGATGGCAAAAGCTTCTGCTAGCACATTCAAATTAAGCGGCTTGCCATCAGCAGTCGCGCCTCTGGATATGTATGTGGAGGCTGAGGCTTTAGGCGGGACGATTGATTTTCTGAAAAGCAGAGAATTTGCCTTTCCCCAGATCGCAAAGCCATTGTTTGCTTCCACAAAATATTTGAACAGCGGATATTTTGAAAGTGCAGACTTTGTAAACAAGGGCAGAATTCCACTTGTTTGTGAAGCAATCCGATTACTGAAGGAAGATATCGGTCAGGATGCTGTGATCGGCGGGATGATTCCCGGACCTTATACGCTGCTCTTATTTCTAATTGAGCCTGGCGGTCTGTTCGCGGAGATGAAACGTGAACCCAGACTCGTCGCAGATGCCCTCTTTCATCTTTCTACTTTCCTCTCACAGGTTGGTATCGCGTATCGCAACGCAGGCGCGGACTTCATTACTATTCATGATATGGGCGGTTCACCGGGATTTATTGGCCCCGCCAAGTATGAACAATTTGTCTATCCTGCACAAAAATTATTGATCGCGGAATTGCCCGCGCCGCGCGTGCTGTCTGTGTGCGGAAACACAAACAAGTCAATGGATCTGCTTGCGCAAACGAGCGCGGATGCCATTTCAGTAGATCAGACGAACAATCTCGCCGCGTCGCGTCACATCTTAACGGACACTCTCCTATTCGGGAATATCGATCCGGTTGCGACGTTGTGGCAGGGAGATGAGGCTCAGATTACGGAATCAGTTCGGGCAGCGAATGAGGCGGGCGTGGACGCGGTCTGGCCCGGATGTGATCTTGTTCCACAAACCTCCATTGAAAATCTAAAAGCGTTTCTAGCCACGTCATAGCGAAGATTAGGGTTTTTTCATACTATTTATGTCCTATTGACGTTAACTTGTGGGGGTTGTATGATGCAATCCATTCAACCAGAGGATAGAGGAGCGCGGGTATGGTGAAAAAGACATCTCCCGTAAGTAAGACTGTTAAGAAACCGGCGGGGAAGAACCAATCGACTAAATCAAAATTGCCAAAAGCCAATTTGATCACAAAGGAGAAAACAACGCAGGCGGATTTAAAACGCCAGTTGAAAATTCAGAAGGTATTGTATGAGATCGCAGACGCGGCCAGCGCAGTGCGCAATATGCAATCGTTCTACAAAAAGCTGCACCGGATCGTTGGGAAGCTGATGTATGCAGAGAATTTCTTTATTGCATTGTATGACGTGCAGAGCGATCTGATCAGCTTTCCTTACCGGGTAGACACGGCGGATGTTGAAACCCCTCCGCCCCAACATCTGGCAGAGCAGCATGGTGCAACCGCATGGGTGATTCAACACGGGGAAGCGCTTGACCGTTCAAGTGGCAGGTTCGATGCTGCCATCGCTCGCGGGGAAATGGAGCAAGTAGGTACAAAGTCAAATGGAATTGTAGTGCCGCTAAAGAGTGAGGATAAGATGATAGGCGCCTTAGCAGTCCAGAGTTACACGGATGGCATCATCTATAATGCACAAGATGTTGAATTACTGACCTTCGTCGCCCAGCATATCTCCACTGCATTGACGCGCGCCCGCGCCATTGAAGAGACACGGCAGCGCGTCGCCGAATTACAGATCATCAATTCCATTCAGCAAGGGCTCGCCGCGGAGCTGAATTTCCAGTCCATTGTGGATCTTGTCGGCGATAAACTAAGCGAGGTCTTCAATACACCGAATCTCAACATCACTTGGTACGATGAAAAAGCGAATTTAATTCATTACCTCTATATCTATGAATATGGACAACGAAAGGTGGTGGACCCTCAACCGCCGCGACCAGGCGGCATATTTGAAACATTGGTCGCAACTCGACAACCCATTATCCTTAATACCGTTGAGGAGCAAAGAAAATTAAATGCTGTAACCCCTCTGCCAGGCACAGCCGCATCGAAGTCCTCGATCGAGGTTCCCATTATCAGCAGTGATAAAGTCCTAGGTGATATTGGGATTGAGAATTTCGAGCGCGAGAATGCCTTTGGCGAATCTGATTTGCGGCTATTGACCACTATTGCCGCGTCATTAGGAACCGCCCTCGAAAACGCGCGCCTCTTCGATGAGACCCAGCGCTTGCTCAAAGAAACGGAACAACGCAATGCCGAACTTGCCATCATTAACAGTGTGCAGGATGCCTTAGCCGCCAAGTTGGATCTGCAAGGTATTTATGATGCAGTCGGCGACAAGATGCGCGAGATCTTCAAAGCAGACACGACTCTTATTTGCTTTCACGATGTTGAAAACAATCTGATTGTAGCGCCCTACTACAAGGACAGAGAAATGTCCGGACTCATCAGACGCCCATATGGCAGAGGGCTAGCAGAAATTGTTATCGAAACCGGCAAGCCGCTCTTGTTGAACACGCGTCAAGCGGCAGAAAAAGCAGGATTTTTTGAGATTGCTTCTCCAGGTTCCGATAAAGACCTGAATGAATCCACTCTTTTTGTTCCTATTTTTAGAGACGGAAAAGCAATTGGGGCTACAAGCGTCCAAAGTTACAAACAATCTGCCTACGATCAGAGCGACTTGCGTCTGCTGACAACGATTGCCAATTCAATGAGCGTCGCGCTCGAGAACGCGCGCCTCTTCGACGAGACCCAACGCTTGTTCAAAGCGGAACAGCAGCGCGCCGCTGAACTCGCCATTATCAACAGCGTGCAAGAGGGACTTGCATCTAAACTCAACATGCAGGCAATCTATGATTTGGTGGGTGACAAGATTCAAGAAATTTTTGACGCGCAGGTCGTGACCATCACCACGTTGGAGACCCGAACGAATCGTTCCACGCTGGAGTACGGAATTGAATTAGGCAAGCGAATCAAGTTTCCTCCCTCTCCATTCTCCGGCCTCGAGCACTCCATTGCCCGCACGCGCCAGACGATCCTGATCAATCAGGATGCTGAGCGGCGTATGGCAGAATTGGGTGCCATCACTGCGCCAGGCACAGCATTTACCAAATCCAATGTATTTGTGCCGATGATGGTCGGTGATGATCTTAGGGGATACGTCAGTCTCCAAAATGTAGACCGCGAGAACGCGTTCAGCGAATCCGATGTGCGGCTCTTACAAACGCTTGCCAATTCGATGAGTGTCGCGCTTGAAAACGCACGTCTCTTCGACGAGACCCAACGCCTGTTCCAGGCGGAACAGCAACGTGCCGCTGAACTTGCCATTATCAACAGTGTACAGGATGGGTTAGCATCCAAATTGGATATGCAAGCCATTTATGATCTGGTTGGCGACAAAGTGCGGGAGATCTTCAAAGCAGATACCACTTATATAGGTATATATCATCCTGATAAAGAGGTTGTGATTTCTCGCTATTATATGGAAAGTGGACAAAGTAACCCTCACGCTCATCTAGCCTTTGATCCATTTCCATTAGGGAAAGGGTTATACACACATGTAATCCGGTCTCGACAGCCACTGTTAATTGGCACAAATGCCGAGGCGAAAGCGTATGATCCATTTGATATTCCATCGCCAGGGAGTGAAGAAGACCTCAACGAAACGTATTTAGGTGTTCCTATCATGCTTGGGGAGGATGTTAAAGGCATCGTAAGTGTGCAAAGTCATAAGCAAAACACCTTTAACGAATCGGATGTGAGCCTGCTGCAAACCCTCGCAAATTCGATGAGTGTCGCGCTGGAAAATGCGCGTCTCTTTGACGAGACGAACCGCGACGCGCGCGAATCCAGTGCATTGACCGAAGTGGGAAGGGACATTTCTTCCACATTGAATCTGTCTACCGTCATGGACCGAATCGCTTCTCACGCCCGCGAACTTCTCAAAGCGGATACCAGCGCCATCTTCCTGCCCGAGGCGGGCGGATACTCCTACCGGGCAATTGTGGCACAGGGCGCCAACGCTGAAGAGATCAAAGCGGATACGATCAAAGCGGGCGAAGGAATCATCGGTGCCCTTGCACAACAAGGCCAGGCAGGATTTATCAACGATACCAATCAGGATCCTCGCAGTGTACAAATCCCTGGCACGCATCAACAATCTGAAGAACGTCTGATGGTCGCGCCTTTGCTGGCAGGCGAGAAAGTCAGCGGCATGATGGCTGTCTGGCGCAAAGAGAATGATCCATTTGCACAGGCAGATCTTGAATTTCTGGAGGAGCTTTCTCTGCAGGCTGCTATCGCGATCAAAAATGCCAACCTGTTCGATGAGACCGAACAACGGAATGCCGAACTCGCCATTATCAACAGCGTGCAGGCAGGTTTGGCTTCGAAACTGGACATTCAGGCCATTTATGATCTGGTTGGCGATCAAATTCAAAGGATTTTCAATGTTGCAGAGGTTGAAATTTCTTCCTATGATTCCAGCAGTCAAATAATTTCCTTCCCCTATTGGTCGTCCAAGCAGGGAAAGATTATCGCAGAACCTTTGCCGCTTGGACAAGGTTTAAACTCAATCATCATTGAAACGCGTCGGCCCCTTGTTTTGGGGACAGCTGAAGCGATCTTAGCGCGAGGCGCTGTAATGCCCGCTATTGTGCCAGCCCAAGATCGCATGCGCAAATCTTTTATCGGCGTCCCCATCCTTGCTGGTGACAAGGTTATTGGTGCAATTTCGTTACATGATGCAGAAAAAGAGAATGCTTACGGCGAACCCGAATTAAGTTTACTTTCTACGATTGCAAATAGCATGGGAGTGGCACTTGAAAACGCCCGTCTCTTTGATGAGACTCAGCGTCTGCTCAAAGAGACGGAACAGCGTGCCCAGGAACTTGCCATTATCAATAGTGTGCAGGAAGGACTAGCCTCCCGGCTTGAAATGCAGGCTATCTATGATCTTGTAGGGGATAAGATCCGCGATGTCTTTGATGCCCAAGTTGTCACAATAAATACTTTTGATCTTGACAAACAAGAGAGCATTCTAGAATATGGAATTGAAAAGGGCGAAAAGTTTTATTTCGGCCCTTTAAATCCTGCCCCTCTCAGTGATGGGCATCGTCATTTGATCCGCACACGTTTGCCTATACTTATCAACAAGAGTTGGGAAAAGAAAATGCGTGATCTAGGGTTTCAGATCAACATTGTTCCCGGCACAGAGATGCCAAAGTCAACCATTATCGTTCCCCTGATCGCAAACCAGGAAGTGAAGGGCTCGGTCAGCCTCCAAAATGTAGATCGAGAGAATGCATTTAGCGAATCGGATGTTCGTCTCCTCCAAACTCTTGCCAATTCAATGAGCGTTGCCCTCGAAAACGCCCGTCTCTTCGATGAGGTCCAGAAACGCAATCGGGAAATTACAGAAGCTCTTGAACAACAAACTGCCACTGGCCAGATTCTTCGTGTGATCGCCAGTTCGCCAACCGATATTCAGCCTGTATTGGATACGGTTGCTAAAAATGCAGCCTACTTATGTAATTCAGAAGATTGTGCAATTTTCCGTGTAGAAAATGAAGTCATGGTTCTAAAAGCTCACTACGGAAGTGAGCTGGATTCACCAAATGGCTCGACGTATCCCCTGAATAACGAGACGATTGCGGGGCGCGCGATCCTTGAGAAGAGAATCATACATATTCCGGATCTTGCACAAGTAGCCGCCGAATTCCCTCTCAGCCAGTCGATTCAGCGTACCCATCGCGCCTTTCTCGCCGTTCCTTTGCTTCGTGAAGGTCAGATCATCGGGGTGATATTCATCCGCCGCCATGAAGCGCAGCCCTTTAGTACTAGCCAAATTCAGCTTGTGAAAACGTTTGCCGATCAAGCCGTCATCGCGATCGAGAATGTTCGTCTATTTACCGAGACTCAGCGTCTGCTCAAAGAGACAGAACAACATGCCGCGGAGCTTGCCATCATCAATAGTGTGCAGGAGGGGTTGGCTTCAAAATTAGACATTCAAGCTATTTACGATTTGGTCGGCGATAAAATGCGTGAGATTTTCAATGCAGAAACAATTTATATCGCTGTCAGGCAGCCTCCTGACACAAATCTTGCTCATTTTGTTTACTTTGTCTCTCTAGGAACACGAATATATAACGAACCGCCCACCGTGCCCGCCGGATTTGGTGGACATGTTATGGAGACGCGAAAACCATTGCTGCTTAACCATATTGATGCGAACGTAATGAAAGAATATGGCTCCTACCTCCAAGGGTTGGAGGATGAAGAGAAGTTATCCAGATCCTGGATGGGTTCGCCAATACTCTCAAGCGGTCAGGTCGTGGGTGTGATTTCGATCCAGAATCAACGTGAAGATGCATTTACTGAGTCAGATTTGCGCCTGCTTACTACTCTCACCAACAGCATGAGCGTCGCCCTCGAAAATGCGCGCCTCTTTGATGAAACCCAGCGGCTGCTT
>DASWEH010000004.1:0-8906 GCA_036394895.1 Anaerolineales bacterium | reverse complement strand
GCAAATCCTCCTTCACTGTCCGCCAGACCACTTTCATATTTGCTCTTTTCATCCTCAAAGAACTTGTCATATTCCATACTGTTAACAAAAGTCAACGCCAATTCAGCATTTTCTAACATGTCACGCAGGTAATCGTCATATTCCCTGTTCATACAGGAATTGCCTCTTTGAGAATCCGCTTGCCAATGGCTGGCTTGAGCGAGGCTTTCATTACAAAATCCACTTTAATTTCCAGCAAATCGGATAAATAATTTTCAATCGCAATAAACGTCAACAGACTTGGCACTTCCTTGAATGTGATCAGAATATCGAGGTCGCTGTCTTTCCTTTGTTCATCACGTACATAGGACCCGAAGACTTCCAATGCCTCTACGCTGTAACGCTCTGTGAGTATTGGAACTTGCTGGTGAAGTATTTTGAGGATTTCTCTCAACGAATATATGCGTGCCATCAGAATTCTTTATTCCTCTTATCCCGCAGTCGGCGAGACTTGATACTCAATCTTACTGGGTATACTAACTCGCCGTGAGGCATCCAGTATCTCAAGTGAGACAAGGTTGCCCTTGTCATCATAATCCAGAATTACACCAGGTTTGTCCTCGTCACTTTCAGTGATAGGATTCTCGGTGAGAATAATTGTTAAGATATCAGCTACTTGATCGTAAATGACTTTCATTGCTTATTTCGTATTCAAAAATTCTTGCCAATCTAATCCTAATTGACGAATGACTGCCCTCAACGTACCAAATTTCAAATCCTTTGCACCCCAATCAGGCAAAGGAGCAATCCTTCCATTCTTCAGATTATGCCAAACGCGGTGTGAGCCGCTCCGCGTCGCGGTAATTCTTCACAACCGAGAGCCTTGAGTTTCTTCGATGCTTCACGGTATTTCATACAGCCAATACAGTTTCAATCCAAAGCGGAGTATTTTCCTTTGTTGCCTGCAACGCGGAGGGCAATGGACGATTTAATTCTTTCAATGCTTCCACAATCGCAGCGAGAGCATCATTTGCATTTTGTAGAGCATCTTGGATATTATCGCCCTCAGTGATTAATTCGGGCAACAATGGACAGGTAACAACATATCCGCCTTCAGGCTGCGGCTCCAAAACTAAAGGTAACTTATAAATCTGACTCATTTGTCTCTCCTGATTACATTTTCAAAGTATAGCACAATCCCTCTACTCCCTATTTACTTGAATCCTTTGTGCTCTCAACTGCACTCCCTGGCACCGTACGCCAAGACAGGTGTGCGTGCGGTGCAAGTGTTGTACCCTTCGTGTTTAAAACATCGAGTAAAATCACCCCACTATGCCATCTGATACCCAAGTTATTTACTCCATGAACAAAGTGGGACGTATTATCCCATCTACGAACAAACAAATCCTGCGCGATATCTCGCTCGGCTTTTACTACGGCGCCAAGATCGGCGTGCTCGGTCTCAATGGGGCGGGCAAATCCACTCTGCTGCGCATCATCGCCGGCGTGGATAAGGACTACATCGGCGAGATTTCCATGGCCAAGGGCTACACCATCGGACTGCTCGAACAGGAGCCCAAGCTCGATGAAACGAAGACCGTCATCGAGGTGGTGAAGGAAGCGGTGCAGCCCATCGTGGATATGCTGAGGCGCTATGATGAGGTCAATGCCAAGTTTGCCGAACCGGACGCCGACTTCGACGCCCTGGTCACCGAACAAGCCAAACTGCAGGAACAGCTCGACAAGCACGACGCCTGGAATCTGGACAGCCATCTGGAAGTCGCGATGGAGGCGTTGCGCTGTCCGCCTGCGGATATGCCCATCAGCGTGTTATCGGGTGGAGAAAAGCGCCGAGTCGCCCTCACCCGCTTGCTGCTGAGCGAACCAGACATCCTCCTGCTCGACGAACCCACCAACCACCTCGACGCCGAGTCCGTGGCCTGGCTCGAACATCATCTGCGTGATTACAAAGGCACCGTCATCGCCGTCACTCATGACCGCTACTTCCTCGACAACGTGGCAGGCTGGATCCTCGAACTCGACCGCGGCTACGGCATCCCGTGGAAGGGCAACTACTCTTCGTGGCTCGAACAAAAACAGGAGCGCGTCCGTCTCGAAGAGAAATCCGAATCAAAGCGACAGAAGACCCTCGAACGCGAGCTCGAGTGGATCCGCATGTCACCCAAGGCGCGTCAATCGAAGGGACAAGCCCGCGTCAGCGCCTACGAAAAACTCTTGAATCAGGAAGCCGAAGCACGCCGCGAAGACCTGGAGATCTACATCCCGCCTGGTCCGCGGCTTGGAGATGTCGTTTTTGAGTTTAAGGATGTGACCAAATCTTTCGATGACCGCCTCATCCTGGACCGTTTTTCTGCCACCGCCCCTCCAGGCTCCATCATCGGGATCGTGGGGCCGAACGGCGCAGGTAAGACCACCTTGCTCAAGATGATCGTCGGCAAAGAGGAGCCTGACAGTGGAACGATCAAGATTGGTGAGACCGTCAACCTTGCTTACGTTGACCAATCGCGCACCCTCGATCCTGAGAAGACTGTCTATGAAGAAATCTCACAAGGTGCAGAGACACTCGAACTCGGCAAACGCAAGATCAACGCGCGGGGTTACTGCTCCTCGTTTAACTTCACAGGCTCCGACCAGCAAAAGAAAGTCGGCATTCTTTCTGGCGGAGAACGCAATCGTGTTCATCTCGCCAAGACCCTCACCGAAGGCGCAAATGTTTTATTGCTCGACGAGCCAACCAATGATCTGGATGTGAATACACTCCGTGCCTTGGAAGAGGCTCTGGAAGAATTCGCCGGGACAGCAATGGTCGTCAGTCATGATCGCTGGTTCCTCGACCGCATCTGCACGCATCTGATCGTCTTTGAAGGTGATTCAACAGCCAAGATGTATTTAGGGAATTGGTCCGATTACGAAGCAATGATGAAGGAAAAGTTTGGTAAGGATTTGACTCCGCATCGCGTGAAGTATCGAACGTTGAAGAGATAACCAAAGTCATGTCACTCTCCCGCAAGGACGCCGGGACGGTGTGAGGGAGCGTTTGTTGCTATCGACACCTGCCCCGGTGGGTCGGTGCCGGGGAGAGTCTCGCTCGCTACGTTAAAGATTCTTCGCGGAGTTTATCCTGACTGGCGTAGCCGTGTCGAAGGGCTCAGAATAACATGTTGTGCACCTAGCGCAGATCCTGGTACCCTAGATCGATCATCCACTGGCAGAGAATGGGACCACCGTAGCGGTCAGGAATGGGATTTCCATCCGCGACTGGCAGTCCGTTATACCCGCGGAAATAACCAGATGGACCTGTAAGCTGATCCTGGGCAGGCCCTGATAACTCCGGGTCGCCAATCGCGATGGCGTGGATATGGATGGGCGAGTCCGGATACAGTTCGCCGTACTCACGAAGCCAGGCCGCGAAGCCCGCGGCGCGCAGAGCGTGGAGCAGCGGCTCCACATCGTCCCATAGCACAGTGTAAGTCCCCCGGCGCATGACCGAAAGGTCGACTGCGCCCCCACCCAGGTGCGTGCCAAAGGAAGCCGCGCCGTTGTCATGGTAACTGCCCTGGGTAATGGCATGCCCATTGATCTCCAGCTCGCCTCCGTACAACTCCCAGGCGTGGGTCAACATCGCAAATGTGCGTTGGTTAATCGTCCAGCCGTTGACCTCGAGGCGCGTGTAATCCTCTGGCGGCTTTTGACAACCAATTGGTTCTGGGGTGGATGTTGGGGAAGGCGTAAACGTCGGTGTTTGCGTCGCAGTAAGAGTGGGCGGGAGCGGCGTCTGAGTGGCAGTCGATAACTGGGTAGGGGTGAATGGGGCAGTGGGATCTGTCTGTGGTGACGCTCCGGGCTGCATCTGGTTGAAACAGCCCGCCAATGGCAGGGCAAGTAATATCCATGTAGCGACCCATCCAGGGTGAAAGTGTTTGGGCATAAGTTGATTATATGAGGGAGATCGAATCGAGCATCGATCGTACCAATCTTCTGCTACAGCCTCTGATATTGCGGAACCTCAATATCCTCAAGGATCGCCAGCACGCTTTCATCCAATTCATAATTATCAATCATGATTTTCCTGTAACGCATTTCTGGCAATAACGCGAGATATGATTCTCTAACTTGGCTTAACGGCAAGGTCAGCATGGTATTCGCGCGGCCCTGTCCGCCATATTCGAAGTTTTGTAGTGCACGCTCCCCAAGATCCTGATTTGAATATAACTGGCTGACGCTCCACATGACCTTACAGAGGATCAGGTCAATCATTTGCACCTTGAAAACTCGATACAGGTGAACTGTTAATTGTCCGAGAGCGTAGTCGTTTTTTGATCGCACCGGTTTGTTTTCAATGACAAACCCCAATGGTTGAACTGTGTATTGCTTTGGATTCAACTTGACATTGATCGCATCCATGAACTCTTCGGTCAATTCACGATCTGGCTCGGTTTCAATTTCGATCTCATCCTCATCTTCAAATTCAAGATGGTGCAAACAATATTCTTTTATCAATTCCCATTTGGAGGATGGAATCAAAATGCGAAAATCCTGTTCCTGCTTTGACCGCTCACTATCGAACTGGATTTTCCCAATAATTGCCTGGAGTGGGGCTGGGTTAAGAATTCGGACTCCGCCGCCAAAGGGTTGTGACCGAATGCTGACACTGCCATCTTTCCGCACGGTTGCTCTACGTTCCAATGCCAGCATCATGATTCCATTTTCAGGATGAGGGAAAATCACCTGGTTATACGTTGCAACACTCACGCGCAAACTTAAATCCTCCGTCGCACCCACCCCCATTTCATCATGATTTGGCTTCATTCAGATAAATCGGCCAGAAGCGCGCTGGCTTCTTTTAGGTCGGCCGTTGTGAAGCCTTCGGTTATTTTTGAATAGGCCTCGTTTAGTACTTTTCGGGCTTGTTCCTTCTTGCCTTGCTGGTGCCATAAGCGGCTCAATCCAATGGCAGCTCGCAGCTCAAGCATTGGGGCATGCACTTCCTGGGCATTGAGTACAGCTTGTTCATACAAAGCCTCTGCTTCCGCCGCGTGATCAGAGGAGAGCGCCAGGAGAAGCGCGCCCTTCAGGATGAGGAACTCTGACACTAATGTTCTTGCGGAACTTGAAGATCCGATTTCTATCGCTTCGTTCATCATATGCAGCCCAACCTCCGGTTTCGACGCCGCACCGTACGCACCCGCACAAAGATGAAGCAGCATGGGCCAAAAGACAGGCGGTGTCTTGAGGCCCCTATAAGTTTTTAGACCCCGTTTGATCAAGGCGAGACCTTCCTCGGTTGAACCCAAGCCCACCAGTGCGGCGCCCTGGAGGCACGAGCCAACTGCGCTCCAGATTTGAAACCCGTACGCCTCGGCCAGCTCCAGAAGTGCTTGCGCACTCTCCTGAGCGATTTCGTAATTCTTCAGCCAGATGTTGAGCAAACCATTATGGAACAAGGCATAAGTGATGCTATAGGGGTGGTTCATCTTGCGCGCGAGCAGAATCGAATCGGCTGCACGTTTGTGAGCACGGTCGGGATATCCGAGCATCCAGAGGAATAAGGCGGAGACTGTGAGACTGACCACCGCGGGATAAGTGCCGAGACTGAGATGCCCCACGCGCTGACGTTGGAGATCGTAGGACGCCACCGCTTTTTCAAGGTGGTCGAGGCCCAGCTGAGGATCTTTGAGAAACGCAAGGTTATAGCCCAAAATCATGTTCCCTTCGATTTTCATATCAATATCATCGAGGCGCTCTGCCAACTGCAATATGCGCTCGCCCATCTGCATCGATTTTTCATGTTCCGCGCGAAGAACGTAAAAAGAGGAGAGTCCGCGCAGGACCGGGAATAACTGGGGAATTTCACCGGCGCTATCGCAAAGTTCAAGGGCGCGTGCATATGCCTGCTCGGCTTCCTCGGTATACCCTTTGGTTGCTAACAGGGCGCGGGCAAGGCTGGTCTGTAACATGATCTCCTGTTGAACGCGTTCCGGTGTGGATGGGGTGGAAGCCAGGACGTTCAGCAAGTCGTTGGTGAGGCTGACTGTATCCTGGTACCAGCCCTGGGCATCGTACAACAGCCACAGGCTATTGACGAATTTCGTGAGTTGCTCCAAGTCCCTTGCTTCCACCCAAAAGCGCCAAGCGGTACGCACATTCTCGATTTCAGATTCCATTTCCCTTAATGCTGTCTCTCTACCTTGACCAGTCAGGCGCTTCCATTGACGCTGTGTAAATTCGGCGAAATATGTGGCGTATGCCCGGCGAGCAGTGGCGCTGAACTCAGGGTCCTGTTCCAGTCGTTCGGCAGCGTATTCTCTGATTGTTTCCAGCATGATCAGTCGAGGCTCTCGAGTGCCCTGATTCACCTGCCGAATCAGGCTCTTATCCACAAGAGAAGCCAGCCCATCGAGAATGTCCATCTTCATTCCATGCAGCTGATCGATTCCCGCGGCCACCGCTTCGGCTTCTTCAAACGTGCAACTGGCGAATATGGAGAGCAACCCAAACAACCGCTGTTCATCCGTGCCAAGCAACTCATAACTCCAGTCAATTGTGTCGCGCAGTGTTTGTTGCCGAACCGGCAGGTCACGTGCCCCTCCGCGTAGCAGCTTCAATCGACTGCCCACTCGCTCCAGCAGGGCTTGGGGTGAAAACAGCCTGATCCGCGCTGCCGCGAGTTCGATGGCAAGAGGCAAGCCGTCCAAACGGAAACAGATCTCAGCGACCGCGGGCGCGTTCTCATTTGTCACTTCAAAGTCTGGCTTCACTGCCAGGACCCGCTCGATGAACAACCAGACCGCCTCATATTGAGTCAATTGTTCCATAGTTTGCTGTTTGCGATCAGCACCCGGGAGCCCGAGCGGCGGCACGGGATGGATATGCTCACCGCGCAAGTGCAGTGCTTCCCGGCTGGTTACCAGTAGTTTCAAGTGAGGACAGTTCTGGAGCAGTTCCCCCAGCATAGGTGCCGCAGAAGTGACTTGTTCAAAGTTATCGAGAAGCAACAACATCGTCCGAGCCTGCAACTGCGCTTTGATCTCATCGATCAGCGGTCGATCACTGGTTTCCCTTAAGCCCACCGTTCGGGCAATCGCAGCGGGGACGGCCTCAGGCTCGCGGATGGGAGCCAGGTCGACAAAATAAACCCCATCTGTAAAGCGATCGGCTAGTTCTGAGGCAGTTTGAAGCGCCAAACGAGTCTTTCCTGTACCGCCGGGACCCGTCAGGGTAACCAGGCGTACATCCTGCGGGTCGCGCATCAGGAGGTCTTTCACAGCCGTCACTTCCGCCTGGCGGCCGATGAACGGAGTTGGTTGAGTGGGAAGATTATGCTTTGGTTTCTTTACCTGCGGTGTGCCAGGTGAGTCTGCGCCGGATTGATTTTCATCGTAGAGTAGCTCCACTTCCGTTGGTAGCGGCAGGTTGAACGTTGCGGCATAGCGTTTGAGATTGGCGGCGGCATAGATCAACCCTGCCAGGCGCTGTTCATCGGGCTGACCTGCCTTGTGGCAGTAACTTAGTCCTGCAGCGACACCTGCCAGCCAATATTGTCCCCATAGGTCGTCATGCAAACTCGGATGGTTCTCTTGTACCCATACGGCAAATGCATTTCGTGCAGATGCAATGACCGCACTGACTCCGGACATTTCTATTGGCGCTTTATAAGGGTCGAGAACATCCACCTCTGACATCAGCATAAGGAGGTTAACACACTTCCCAAAAGATCCCTGTGACATCGCGTGCATCAGGTAGGACACTTCCAGATAGCGCTGGTCGTATAACAGCGGCATGCCTTCTTTGAAGAGGGCGAAGTCAATGAGATAGTAGCCTTCAAGAGTTTCCTGGTCCTCAGAAAATTTAATCAATATATTGTTGGTATTCAAGTCACCGTGGATAAATCCGGTGGCAACATCAATGGAACGAGCCTTGCCCCATTGTTCAGGCCTGCGCGCATGGAGTAATGGATTTGGAAAAACATGTCCGCTGATAAGAAAGCCTGCAATGTCTGGATTGACCTGACAAACATTCTGCAAAAAGCGTTCGATATTCCCATCCGCGTCAAGTCGAAAGCCCAGCCACTTTTCCAACACCTTTTGTGGATGAACCGTCTGCTCAAAGGTTTGATTTTGGTTCCACTCTTCCAACAGAACAGTGTTTGTTGCTGTAAAGATGATTTTGAGCTGGCTTTGCTGTCCGTAGTTCGATAAGGGACGATACTTAAGCAGGGATTGGCCGGCAATCCTGTAAAAGATCGCAATGGCGCCCTCATGCTCGACGCGCTCAAAGACCAATTCGGCAATATGGGCGCGGGCAAACTCAGGCGTGGACTTGTCCGTCACAGTATTGTGCCGGGTGATCTCATCCGACTTCGCTGATTTGCCTTTGCGATCCAGTTTGAGGATGCAGTGCTCGACGCGCCTGGTTTCATTTGATGAAACGCTGACAAGATAGACTACTGCGCCTGACCATCCCCCAACCAATAACTGCAGCGGAGCCACAGTAATTTTATATGTATCCTGTGCCAGTCGAATGACATACTGGTATTCTTCCGGTAGGGATTGAAAGTCCGTAGTCAGTTCGGGCATTGGATGAGCCTTTTCATGGGAACATATTAAGATTTATGATGAGGATACTAGTGCACTTGGAACATCATGATTGTATACCAACTATCTTAATGTAGCATTTGTGTCACTACGTCCGTAAGGCGCTGTCCTTGACCGGACCCCCATGCCGACTGGTAGCGAGGCTGATCCAGTTGGTTTTCAATTTGTACCCGCAGTTTTTCGACTTCATCGCGTAATCGTTCCGGGCGATTTAAGGAATTCTGGTCGCTGGCGGGATGATTGAGTACAACAGCCAAAAGCTTCAAGGCAATATCCAGATTACCTTGGGCAATACGTACACTGGCGATATCG
>DASWEH010000003.1:0-7377 GCA_036394895.1 Anaerolineales bacterium | reverse complement strand
CCTCGAAGATTCATCCCCCACCATCCGTCGCGCGGCTGTCACCGCCCTTGGAAGCCTAAAAGGCGAAGTTATCAGCAGAACGCTTGTCAAGCATTTGACCGATGCTGATGAAGGTGTTCGAAACACTGCCGCGAAAGCATTGCGCCTGCGCAGCCAGGAAAGCCGCGCCCTCATCCTGGAACTTTTCGAAAGGGACGGTTCTGTCATTGACTCTGCCCTCGACGCACTCGCTCCCGGAAATCCTGAGTCGCTGACCACTCTGCGTGCTTATGCCAGCCGTGAGCTGAGTCGGGCGCGTACGCTGCGAAAACAATTTGCCAGCTTTCCATCACCGTCTGGTCAGGCAGTTGCCATGTTGCGCGACCGCCTGGGCGTACAAGCCTCTTCGTGTGAAGGGCGGTTGATCAAAACCGTTGGTTTATTTGGCGACATGAATACGATGGAACTGGTGCGCAAAAGCATGAACGGAACCAATATCGAAAACCGCGCCGCCGCGCTCGAAGCCTTGGACACCATTGGAGATCGAAAGCTTGCCGGAAGTATTGTCTCGCTCCTGGAAGAGGTACCCGAACCTTCTGACCCATCGGATGTCGTTGCGGTGCTGTTGAAAAGCACAGATCCCTGGCTGCGGACGCTTGCAGTACGTTCCACCTCGGAGCTCGGCTTGCGGGAATTTCTCCCTTTATTGCATCAATTGAAGTCGGGTCCTGACTTGCTTTTGCGTGAAGCCGCCCTGGGAGCGTTGTCACATTTTGGAGAGGAGAAACAAATGGATACGTTGAAAACTGTTTCCATATTGGAACGGATTCTATTTTTGCGCGAAATCCCAATCTTTGCGGGCCTCTCTCCCGAAGATTTGGAACTTGTGGCAAACATCGCGCGTGAGGAGTGGTATCCACAGAACACTGTCATTTTTCATCAAGGCGAGGAAGGCAACGTGATGTTTGTGATCGTGGAAGGACGCCTGGATGTTGTGCGAACGATCAATGGCGCCGAACAAGTACTGGCACAGCGCGGACCGGGAGATTTCGTTGGCGAAATGGCGGTCATCGAATCCGCACCACGTGCGGCGACCTTACGTACTCAAAGCGATGTGCGAGTTCTGGCAATCGATGGCGAGACCTTTAAAGGGATTCTTCGTGAACGGCCGGATGTATCGTTCGCCGTTCTTCGAAACATTTCACGCAGGCTTAGAGAAATGACAGGGTAAAATCTCTATCACCAAATCTCAGGTACATACATGACAACAGAACAAATTCAAAGGATACACCATCAATCTCTCGTGTGGGATGCGCACGCCTGTTTCCCTCTCAAACCAAACGCGGATCTAGGGGAGCTCAAACGATATAAGGACAGCGGCGTTAATTTTGTTTCCCTCAACATCGGTATGGATATGGACTCTTTCGAAAATGTCCTCCAGGTACTTGCCGGTTTTAGGAACTATATCCGTTCGCATCCTGATGATTACGTGCTGGCGCTTTCTGTGAACGATATTCTGAACGCAAAAGAATCCGGCAAACTGGCAATCGCCTTTGATCTCGAAGGTTCCGAGCCCATTCTTGGAAATCTAAATCTCATTTCGTTTTACTACGACCTTGGCGTTCGTCAAATGCTTCTAGCTTATAACAAAGACAACCGTGCCTCTGGCGGCTGTCTGGAAGGGAAAACGGGACTGACAGACTTTGGGAAGGATGTGGTCAGGGAAATGAATCGGGTCGGCATGGTTGTGGATGCGTCCCACATGGGGTATCGTGCAACCATGGAGGTCTTTGAGGCTTCAAAAGCCCCGGTGATCTTTTCCCATTCCAACCCCAACGGACTGCGCGACCATGTTCGGAATATCTCGGATGAACAGATAAAGGCGTGCGCCGGAACAGGCGGCGTGATTGGCATTAATGGCATAGGAGACTTCCTAGGCGGTACCTCTAGTGAGAAGGTGATCGAACACATTGAATATGTAATGAATCTGGTTGGTCCCAATCATGTGGGAATCGGACTGGATTATGTGGTTGATAAACAGGAATTAATTGACTATATCAAAGGTTACCCTGAAATATATCCACCAGACAAAATGAATGATTTGTTGGCGTTTGTTGAACCAGAACAAATTCCCGAGTTTACCGAACTCCTGTACGAAAAAGGTTATAGTGAACAGGTCATCAGTGATATTTTAGGAGGGAACTTCATAAGAGTGGCGCAAGCGGTTTGGAAATAAGCTATTAATTTGCGTGAAGTTCCTGCGCTTCCAACACATCGAGGCTAACTTTCCCCTGGTTGAGCAACCCCGCGCGTATTGCCAGGACTGCTGCCTGGGTTCGATCCGTGACACCCAGCTTTGAAAAAATTGTGCTGACATAGCTCTTGATAGTCCGCTCTGAGGGGAACAAGGTTAGAGCGATCTCCGAATTGCCCAAACCACTTGCCAGGAGACGTAGTACTTCCTGGAAGTATGTACGCGGCTGGGCAAAATGCCGCCCCTCATGATGTGAGGAGCGGAATAATTTTCAATCCATATTTGCATTTGATTTCATAGAACAGTGTTATCTATTCTCAGCATCAAACCATTAGAAAATTAATCAACTTCCTGCCTGGTTCCATTTTCTTTTCTAGTCATCCAAAAATTAATCACCAAAAGGATGATGCCACTGAACACGCCGGTTAAGTGATAAGGTAGAAAATTCATTACATCGACAGGCGCCAGTGTAGTTGCTTTCAAATAAAAGTATGGCACCCAAACGGAAATGCCAGCATAAATCAGTCCATGAGCTATCATACGCAGTAGACTCATTTTACGAGGTGGCAAGTCCATTTCTTTGCGGGCGGTTGCTCGCAGACGTGATCCGCCGATTACGCCAATAAGATGAAATGGCAGATACCAAAACAATGACGGTTTCTCTCCTGCCATCCGCAAAATGATGAACGGCACCCATGTCATGATGCCAAGCCAGATTAAAACGGTCCCTAAACGGTAACGTGCCAAGGTTGTAGTTAAAATCTTTTTTTCGATTACCATGTCCGAAATACCTCTGTGACTGCTGTAAGTGTATCTTCAATGATCAATTCTGAGTGCAGGATGGAAAGGAATCCGGCTTCAAACTGAGAGGGCGCGAGATAAATCCCATTCTCTAACATTTTTTGGAAAAACTTTGCAAAGCGGGCTTTATCTGCCATCTTGACGGTGTTCCAATCCACGGGCTTTGTTTCGCTGAAGAAGGTTGTGAACATCGTGCCGACCCGCGTCTGTTGGATTGGAATTCCTGTCTGGTTAGCCTCATACAAAACACCTTCTTCCAACTTTCCCGCGACCTGTTCCATCTTTCTCCAACATTCATCTCCTCGGATCAAATCCAGTGTTGCAATCCCTGCACTCATCGCCAGTGGATTGCCCGATAGCGTCCCTGCCTGATACATGGGACCCAGCGGCGCGACCAGTTGCATGATCTCTTTTTTGCCGCCATATGCGCCGACAGGAAGTCCTCCGCCGATTACCTTTCCCAAAGTTGTCAGGTCTGGTTTGATGTTGTAGAGCGTCTGCGCGCCGCCTTTGTGAACGCGGAAACCCGTCATCACTTCATCGAAGATCAAAAGAGAACCTTCACGCTCGGTGATTTTCCGCAGTCCTTCGAGGAATCCAGGTTGAGGCGGAACGACTCCCATGTTCCCCGCTACCGGCTCGACGATGATCCCCGCGATTTGATCGGGATATTTCTTGAACAACGCTTCCACTGAATCGAGGTCGTTGTAACTGGCAACGAGTGTATCGGCGGCAGCGGTGGCAGGCACGCCAGGTGAATCCGGCAGACCCAGTGTCACCACGCCCGAACCCGCCTGCACCAGCAACATATCGGCATGACCATGGTAACAACCATCGAACTTGATGATCTTGTCACGCTTTGTATACGCGCGCGCTAACCGCAACGAGGACATGGTCGCTTCGGTTCCTGAGTTGACGAAACGAATCATCTCGATGTTGGGCATGAAGTCCATGATGCTTCTGGCAAGCTCGATCTCCAGCGGGCTGGGCGCGCCGTAGGATGTCCCTTTGCAGGCGGCTTGTTGAATCGCCTCAACGACTGCCGGATGAGCATGTCCGGTAATCAGCGGACCCCATGAGAGAACATAATCAATATAACGATTTCCGTCGACATCATAAAGATAAGGTCCCTCGCCGCGCTCGATGAAGAGCGGTTGTCCACCCACGGCGCGGAAGGCGCGCACCGGTGAGTTCACACCACCCGGAAATACTTTCTGTGCTTCTTGAAAGAGAGAAATGGATTGATCAATTTTCATGAATACTCCAGTGAGTTTAGGTTGAGGGTTGGAACGTTTCAACGCTTAAACGCCTGTCCTGCGTGGCGTAGCCGTGTCGAAGGGTGCAAACTTGAGAACGCGCTCTACCGCAAGTTCACCGGAACGGATGCAATCCGGGATTCCGATGCCACGGTAACCATTGCCTGCCAGCGCAAGACCAGGATACTTTTCAAGTGTGGAATCAATTTGTTTCAGTTTTTCGGGATGTCCAAGATTATATTGCGGCATGGCTTTATCCCACATAAAAACACGTGAAAGGATGGGTTCAGCGGTAATTCCAAGCGTGAGCTTCAATTCTTCTCTCGCTAATGCAAGCAAATCCTTTTCGCTCCAAGGAATATCTTGCCCCGCGCGCCCAACAAAGACTCGAATAAGAGCATAACCCTCGGGAGCACGATGCGGAAATTTGGTAGAGGTCCATGTACAAGCGAGTGCCTTGCGTCTCTCGCGGCGCGGGATCACGTATCCGTACCCATCCAGATCGCGGGGCAGATCACGTTGCCGGTAGGCGAGCGAGACCGTGGCGGTTGAGACGTAGTCAATGCTTTGTAAAACGGAAGCAAGTTCCGGGTCGAATGACTCGAGCAGTCTTCCACTGATAAATGCAGGAGTGGCCAGGATAACGAAATCCGCTTCGAGAGTCTCACCCGTTTCCAATTCCACAATAAAACGTGAAGCCTGTTGCGTGAGGCGTGTCACGCGAGTGTTGAGACGCAAGTCAGCATTTTGAAGATGGGCAACAAGCGCTTCAACGATTTCAGCGAGGCCAGTTGTTGGCGTGAGGAAAGCAGAACGTGAGCCTTGCACAGCTTTGCCATTGGATTGCTTTCGCATTTGAAGCGCGCCGCGAGCGAGACTACCATACTTGAGTTCGAGATCGCGTAGGTATGGAAAGGTGGAGGCGAGACTGAGCGCGTCGCCATCCCCGGCGTAGATACCAGACATGAGCGGCTCGATGAGATTCTCATACGCCTCACGTCCAAGCCGACGGCTGACAAATGTGCCGAGAGATTCGTCGCCGTTGAGGCTTTTGGCGGGGAGGAAAAAATCAAGCCCCATGCGCGCTTTGCTGAACCAGGAAACAAGATGCGATTTGAGGATTGCCTGCACATTGGTGGGAATCATCATGGCAAGACCATCAGGCAAAGACTCGAGTTTGTTGTGATGCAGAACGTACGTGTTTTTCTGATTGGGATTTGTGCCATGCAATCGATCACCGAGCCCGATTTCTTTACAGAGTGCAGTGGCATAAGGCTTTGTAGCGAGGAAGGTATCAGGGCCGCCTTCGATAATGAATTGTCCACCATCGAAAGGTACGCGGTCCGTCGTGATCTTTCCGCCCCAGCGATTGGATGATTCGATCAAGGTAATTTGCGCATTGGGAATCCCTTCGACTGTGCTCAGGGCAAGCTTCTTTGTCGCGTAATACGCGGCAGAGAGCCCCGCGATGCCGCCGCCGATGATCACAATCCGATTCATAACCAATTTGCTTCCTTTGCGGTCTTGCGGATCAGTTCCGCCAGACCGGCAATCATTTGTGGCGCGGTGTGAACCATTTCGATGCGCTCAAGACGAACACCCAAGGACTTGGCTAGTTTTTGATAAACGATGTCAATGTCATATAACACTTCGACATGTTCACAGACAAAGCCAATCGGAGAGCTGATGATATTTCTCTGTCCCTGTTTAGCATAGCGTTCGATCAACGCCGAAACATCTGGTCCTAGCCAGGGTTCATTTGAAATCGCCGCGGACTGAAAAGCAAAATCGTGTGGCTGGTCACCCAGTCGTTGAATAACTGCATCGACGGTAGCGCGCAGTTGGTCGGGATAAGGATCGTTCCATTCCAGAATTCGTTCGGGCAAACTGTGCGCGCTAAAAATGATAGGGATCTGCGAACGTACATCGGCAGGAAAGCGCTCCATTGTTGCACAAACCCGTTTAACAAGCGCATCGATATAGCCGGGAAGCAAATGCCATTCGAGAATGGGCGCAACTTCAATCGGTGATCCAGCTTCAGCAATCTTTTTGAAGTACGCTTCGATGCTCATGCGCGAATAATGCGGCGCCATGACCAGTCCAACCGCGTGCTGGATGCCTTGCGCCTGCATTTCCGTAAGCGTGTCTTTGATATAGGGATGCCAGTGTCGCATCCCAACGAAGGCTTTGAATTCCTGTCCATTCATATTTAATGCGGATTCAAGCGCAGATGCCTGTTCGCGTGTCTGTTCCAAAATAGGAGAGTGTCCGCCAATTTCACG
This sequence comes from Anaerolineales bacterium, assembly GCA_036394895.1. Classification (GTDB taxonomy): domain Bacteria; phylum Chloroflexota; class Anaerolineae; order Anaerolineales; family Villigracilaceae; genus Defluviilinea. Next base: position 805 of record DASWEH010000003.1, on the reverse strand, counting down.
GTAACGTTCGCGTACTTCATGGATAATCTCTGGTGATGTAGGACGATATCCACGCACATCCAGAAGATAAGGCTCGACCTCGTCAAGGCTATTTGGACCCCCATACGCCATTACCAATAAACCGATCATAGATGAGGTGCTTTCCATTTTTTGATTAAGTCTTCAAAAGGCGGCTTGATCTTATTGCCATTAAATGAGTACCAGCCAATTTCAGCACGGACAGCCTGTTCTTTCAATTCCGTGGAACCCCAGACGAAGGTGGCACCCAGCACGCCGATGAGGACTGAAAACCAATCGATTTGGATAAATAAAGAAACAATAATTAAAACAATGCCAATAGTCATCATATAGGGCCACCATAAAAAGCCAAAGATGCGTTCGCCATGAATGACGAGCGGAAAGCCGAGTCCGATAATGAAGAGGGTGACGATTCCGATAAGAAGACCAAAGTAATTCATGTGAAAAAGCAGAGATTAGAGATTGGAGATTAGATGAATAGACTCATCGGTTGAGATAACATGTCCGATAGGCTCACGCTTGAGCAGATCAAAGGTTGTGGCAGAGGAATGTTCTGCTAGTATTTTTGCATGGCGCGGATTGTTTGGGTTGGCGGGTGCATGTCCCTTTTTGACGCGCTTTTGCTGGCGGGTAAATTCGAGTGCGTCGAAAAGTAGAGTAATGCCGAGGATGCCAAAGATAGTGGAGAGTGGACGGTGGGCAGTGGATAGTGAGAGGTATTCCACAGTGAGTCCGAGTGTCGCAAATATTGTGGTTGGAAGCCAGATCGTCGGTGAGAGGAATTCAA
>DASWEH010000002.1:0-17357 GCA_036394895.1 Anaerolineales bacterium | reverse complement strand
CGTCCGTTCATGCTGGTTGGTCTCGGCATGAATATTATCGGAGTAATCGTTATGCTTGTTGTCCTTTATCGCGAACGCAAAAAATTAGAAACTGTTCAAAAATTACAGCCTGCTTTGGAGATGAAATGAAACGTTTTGTTTTGCCTATTCTTTTTGCTCTGACTTTTATTCTTGCGGCCTGCGCTCCCTCGAAAGTCAACACGGATCTGACTGCGTCTTCACCTGCATCCGGGCCAAGTATCACTCCTACCCCGGCTCCTACGGATGATCCTGCTCTTCTTCCAACACTTTCTCCAAATGGGGAAGGCAATCGTGAACTTACTCGTACAGATGAACAGGGTGCTGTTGTCTTCGAGGTCACTCCGCTGAATCTTGGTACACCTACTGACACCCTGGAATTCGATGTTGCCATGAATACTCACTCGGTTGATCTGGGTATGGACCTAGCCACACTTGCTACTCTAACTACAGATACAGGAACAACCGTCCAGCCTACGAAATGGGATGCCATTCCCGGGGGACACCATGTAACCGGTAAATTGATCTTTGCTGCAATGAAGGACGGCACGGCCATCCTCGACGGTGCGCGCAAACTGACACTCACCATCGTTAACGTGGATGCTACCTCGCGCGTATTTGAATGGGAGTTGAAATAACGCAAGGAGGTTGTTGTGTCTCGATCAGATCAGAATCAAATCAGCCGACGCGATTTCATTAAAGTAACTGCTGCCATCGTTGGAGGCTTTATTGGGGCGTTGATCTGTATTTCATCAATAGCTTATTTACTTTCTCCGGCAATGAGGTCCGTGAAGAATGATGCAGTGATTGCGTTAGGCCCACTGGAAAATTATCCAATCGGAGTTCCAACCCGTTTCGATTTCACACAGACCAAAGTCAACGGCTAGGAGCGAACGGCGACGAACCATGGTCTATATATTGTAAGAAAAAACGATGATCAAGTACGCGTCTTTTCCGACATTTGTACCCATTTGGGTTGTCGCGTCACATGGCATCCAGATCAGGAAAACTACATCAGTCCTTGTGATGACGGACACTTTGACATCGTCGGCAATGTGGTTAGCGGTCCTCCACCACGCCCATTAGATGAGTTTGTAACGAAAATTGAAGAGGGCAATTTATTCGTGCAGTTGCCAGCGTTCAAGCGAACTTCCTAGCCACCATCAAAAGAAACAATGATCACTCGACGTGACTTTTGTAAATTGGCTGCTCTGAGCACAGCAGCACTAGCCTTCCGTCCATTCAATAGGTTAGCCTTACCCACTTTTCCACAAGCTGACAGGCTTGGACGTATCACGGCCGGAAAGTGGAACAAAAGTTATTGTAGAGGAGAAAGTAGTTTAGCCTTCTATGGAACGATTGATACGCGAGGCTAGACGAAAACATCCAGAAACATCGATGAGAAAGATACGTTCGGAGGATCCCACAGTAAAACAAATCCATTGGGTAGAGTCATCATCTGAGCGGCAGGGAAGTACCCTTACATTCACGCTACCAATTGCAAAATAAAAACAGCGGCGAGGTTCAAAACCTCGCCGCTGTTTTTACTCTTTTTGCTTATGGTCCCCAATCGGACAGAACATGTACTAAATAGTCTGAGTTCTTGGGATCATTTGTCTTGAGGTGGATCGCAAAATCATGCTTTCCATCCATACCTTCATGCATCATAAAGTCTGGAGTTTGAAGATAGGTACTTTCACCGGGTTTGAGTGTCATTGTGCCAATAGTCAGTTGCGGAGGGCAGCACCCTTCTAACACTTCAATATAAGGTTGCTCCTTAAAGCGAAGTGTGCCATCCCCTGTATTTGTGACTTTGATATTGAGGGATCTATACTCACCCAATTTGATATAACCCAAGTCTATGTTTGGCTCTTCGACGGCAATGCTGGGAGTTCCTCCGCTGTCCGCAGTGCCTCCCTTGGCAAACACAAATATCGCGGCAATGAGTAGAACACCTCCCAATGCCACGAGCGCCCAGGAAAAACTCTTCTGTTGTCTCTTCTTTTTCGTTTTCCTGCTCATGGAACCTCTCTTTCACAATTCCCGTTGTATTGAATTTTCTTGCTGATAGAGCTGATCATAATGGGGAGGCTCGAGAATCTTTAGCGCAGAATGGCGTAGAAACCAACAAGCAAAATGGCTTATGATAAATGTAACTGATGAATTTTCTAGGAAGTAATCACCACCAAAGTCCCATAACCAGGAGAATAAACACGATCTTGTTCATGCAAGGGACGCACCCAGCGAAATAGCCATTTGGCGTCTTCGATACGCATATTGATGCAGCCGCGACTCATGGGAGTGCCGAAGTTATCATGCCAGTACGTTCCATGGAAAGCATAACCTGCCTCGTGGAAAAAACATGTCCAGGGAACGCCGGGCAATTCATAATCTTCGGGGCTGGCAAAGAGGTTTCCATTGCCCATATGCTTGGACGGGTATTTTGACAGAATACGAAACTCTCCGGTGGGAGTTTGAGTTGAGAGAGCTTTGCGATCTTTTTGAACTGTAGCGATGCCCGATGAAATGGTTGTCTGGAGCGCAACCTGCTCATTCTCGTAAGCCGTTAAGACCTGCTTGCTTAGGTTAACTTCAATGCGTTTTTGTTCGAGGGGCACCTCGGGGGTAATCGCTGCCCACTCGTCAAACGGAATCGGTCGCAGGTGGATTGCTGAAACGTGATAAGGATAACCTATCAGTTCATCGAAGATGCGATACCAGGCATCACCATCTGGACCTTCATCGATTGCATCGATCCAATGGACAGAGCCATAATAAAGTCGCAGATTTGGCTGCCATCCATAGGTTCTTGTGTAGCGCATAGCCTGTGTATATGGCACAGTCAATTCCGCCACTTGACGCGTTCCCTCGGAAATAGCTGTTAGTGGTTCATTGAAAAGAACCTTGACCTTCTGCAAGCGCCCGCGGTGCAAATACCCGCCCCAGGTACGATACCAAATAGGATTGTAAGCTGGGACTCCAGAGTCCACCTCTTTATAAATATTCACCAATTCATCTCGAAACCACTGTCCAGCTATAGCGCTTTGGTCGTTTGGAGCGCGATACACACTCACGGACTTGGTTGCAACACGCGCCTGGAGTGAATCATCAAATGTTCCAAAACCAGGAATGAACGGAGAAAAGCCCATACCGGCAATCGCTGATGTCCCTAGTTGAAGAAAATCGCGGCGAGAGATTTTAGACATTGATTCATTCACTTACGGCAGATATTCCAATGGATTAAAAAAAGAGCCGCCATAAAGGATACGGAAGTCCAGATGCTCACCACTGGAATTTCCCGTGCTGCCTGATTCAGCATTCTGCTGCCCCTGATAAACGGTTTGACCTACACTTACCAGAAGAGCTTCATTATGAGCATAGTATGTTCGATAGCCATTCCCATGATCGATGATCACCAGGTTGCCATAGCCAGTGTTGTCCCAGCCTGAGAATGCAACAGTTCCACTGTCGGAGGCAAAGATAGGTTGGCGGAAATATGTATCAATATCAATCGCTGGATGCCCACCCCAGTATTCTTGCGTGAGGTTATAGGGGGGCGCGAGTGGCCAGACAAAGTACCCTGTCCCAAGGTTGGGGTATTCGCCCGAATAACTTGCATTCGCAGCCGCGCCAGGGGCTTGCGCCTCCGACCAAACGATGGGACTGGTCCCATCGGGGACGATGATCTGCTGGCCTGCTGTCATTGTGGAGTCTGTGTGATGTCAAATTCATTACCAAAGTATTCAAAGATTTCCTGGGTAGGAGTTCCATGAAGGCGTTGAAGTGTTTCTAACGTATCTCCATCTTTCACGTCGTTGCCCCAGAGAATAGTTTCCGGGTTCAAATTAAATTTTTGGGCGATGGACCATAATGAATCGCCGCTCCGCACAGTGTATTCAGTGATTTCATAGGATATATCATCTTGCAATTGTGTTTGAGTTACTTTTTCCGAGCGATCCCTTTGTCTAAATGTTGCTCTAATGAATCCGCAGTTAAAGCTGGCAGAGAGAGTGGAATAGTAGTCTCATTCTCCACAATTGCAGCATTCGTGGTTCCTGCTGGCTTTACGGAAAATATAAAGGCGGCAGCCACCGATACAACGCAGCCGACTACCAGAAGAATATTGAATGTACGACTCATCTTATTCTTTGCATATTGCAAGTAGGGATGTGATCAAATCACAATGGTTTGGTAATTGTTGCCCTTGATGATATTGTTTCCACTAACAAATAGCCAGCGCCATTTTGCTGGTCAATGCCATAAGCAAAATGGCGCATCAGGTGTTTGGTTGATTCAAATGGAAGAACTAGTCTACTCCGTTTGGATTGCCTTCTCTCGTTCAACCGACGTGCCGCAGACCGGATCAATTGCCACACCTGCACGGGCGGACGGTGTCTGTGTTGTGACCGTTTCTTTGAATTCTCCATCCTCAAGCCATAAGACACGGTCTGCAATATCCTTGATGCGCTGGTCGTGGGAGACGATGACAACGCTGCGTCCCTGTTCTTTGGCGATGTGTCTGAGGAGACGCATGATCTCGTAACCAATCTTCGAGTCGAGATTCGCCGTCGGTTCATCAGCCAGGATCAGCATGGGGTCATTGACCAAGGCGCGGGCGACGGCGACGCGTTGTTTTTCTCCTCCGGATAATTTTTCCGGCAGAAAATTCAAGCGTTCGCCGAGACCGAGTTCGGTCAGAAGTGAAGCGGCTTTTCGTCGTGCGGTGCCAGAGTTTGCTCCCGCGAGTTCCGCTACGATGGCAACATTCTCCAGCGCAGATAACGCCGAGAGTAGGTTGAAATCCTGAAAAATGAAACCGAACTGCTTCAGGCGAATATCCGGGAGGCGCTTTTCTGCTAAGGCGCTGATGGTCGTACCGTTCAACCGGATCGTGCCTTCGGTTGGCTTGAGCAAAGCGCCGAGCATGGATAGGAGTGTGGTCTTGCCTGAACCTGAAGGACCCATGATCAAAACGATTTCCCCCGGGCCGACGGCTAAGGATACGTCATGAACAGCAGTTACTTCTGTGGTGCCAGATCCATAGCGTTTGCTGACATGAGAGATTTGCAGTGTTTTGTCGTTCAAAGAGTTAATCATATTCACCTGCCTCGAAATACCATTGCCGGATCCAGCCCTGCGATCTGACGAATCGGAATCATTGCTGAAATCCCAGCAAGCAGAATGGAAACAGCACCTACCTTGATCAGTGAAATCGGGTTCATTATCATTGTCAGACCAGTGCCAATGAAAGGGATGATAAGCGTCAGCAACCAGGTAATGGCTAACCCAAACAAAAATCCCAGCATTACGGACATTATTGCCTGCGCAAGGACTGTGAGATAAAGATTGAGGTTGCGCGCACCAAGCGCTTTCAACATGCCATATTCCCGGCGGCGCGAGAGCGTAGATGTGTACACGGTCAGTGCCATCACGGCTAACCCAATCAGAAAGCCAATCAAGTTCATGATGGTGATCAGCTCCGTGCTCATATCCTTGACTACCTGACGCTCCTGCCCGGCGAATTGAACGCGCGTTTGAACGGTTACATCTCTGACCCGCGCCTTTATACGCTCGGCAACGATGTCTGGTGACTCACCTTCGAGAACTTTCACCAGCAAAAAGCTAATCGTCTCATAGCTGCCGCGCATCGTTTCAAAGTCTTTCTGAGAGATGAAGGCAACCGAGTTAACCAGGCTTGCCGTGCCTTCCGAAAGTCCAATGACTTCGAATTCTTCACCGAGAATCTCAACCTTATCACCCAGTGCAATACCGAATTTCTCAGCCACGCTTCTGTCCATGACCGTTTGGCCTTCACCAGGAAGGTTGAACCCGGAGGAAACCTTCCATGGAATCCCAAGTTCAGCTCTCTTAGGCAAGCCGATAATGTAGGCGAGATTTCGTTCATCACCCACAGTCACATTGTTTGTGAAATACAAAATTGGTGAGACGAAGGCGACACCAGGGACAGATTTTACTTTTCTCGCAACAGCATCTGGCAAGGAAGAAGAGGCCATATGCATGTTCAATACATCTGCTTGCGAAACCCAAATATCTGCACCGCTATAGTCTATATAAGCAGTGATCCGTTGCTCCACACCGGTAAAGATCGCATCCAGCGCAAGAATCAAAAGGAGTGCAAGCGCGACCCCTCCTGCTGAGATGACGAGACGGACCTTATTCTGGAACAGATTGCGAAACGCGAGCCGGATCATTTGCGGAAGACCTCCGCTGGCGCAAGATTGGCAACCACACGAGTTGGAAAGATAGATGCGATCAGTGCCATCCCCAGACCTGCAAGAAGCGCCTGTCCGCTATCCACTGGGTCAAAGATAATCAGGAATTGAGGCCGGGCAGACATGATCCATTGCGCTACGCTGTTCGCCAGCAAGATACCAAACGAAGACCCGGCCAAGGAAGCGAACAGTGCCTGTGTTAAGACGATCTGGTAGAGGAAACGATTCCTGGCTCCGATGGCTTTGATAACGCCGTACTCACGCTGGCGTTCGACCGTTGCGGTGTAAATGATCAGTCCTACGATCATCGTTCCGATAAGAAATGAAATTCCGACCATGAGCCTGATCGGAGCGGAAAAGACTTTTGCAAACAACTTGAGGTCGTTAGCAGTCATTTCCTTCTTTGTGATCGCGTTGACGCCAGAGAAATTATTCAGGCGTTGCAGGATACGATCGGGCTCCGCGCCATCTGCCGTCGTAAGTAGGAGGAAGCTGGTCGCGCCTGGGGAAAGCAACAAAGCCTCTGCATCCTTTTTGCGAATAAAGAAGAAACTGGTCATCCATGAAGTGGTGCCACTCGACAAGCCGACGATGGTGAAATCTCTTCCCATAACTTCGACTTGCTCGCCAAGACTCAGACCGTGCCGATCTGCAAGCACGCGGTCGAAGACAATTTCCTGCTTCGAGTTTGGTTCGCGTCCAGCAACTAATTTCCATGGCCCGCCACCTTTGCGGGGATCATAGCCAATCATATAGGCAGGCTGTTTCTTTCCATGCAGGTCGAGAATGATGAACTGTGAAAGGATCGGAATCACTTCCTCCACGCCCCGAATCGTTTCTGCTTTTTGGTCTGTTCCATCGGGAATTAGGGATGTTGCCCCAAGCAGGTTGACTACATCTTCCTCCGCCACAACAATTGAACCCGGCGAATAATCCAGGTACGAAGTGATCTGGTGATTCATGCCAGCTAGGAATCCTTTTAGGATCAGAATCAGCGTCATAGCCAAGGCGACTCCACCAATGCTTAGAGTCAGGCGAGTCTTATCTTGAAAGAGATTACGACGAGCTAAGGACATGGCCAGTACCTTTCCGAAATTACGGATTTATTTGCGATTCGTGCCTGGCTACTTTCTCGCCACGAAAGGAACACCGACGCGATCCAGGGAATATTGAATGCAAGGAGCAGCCATTTGAAATCCGAATTGATCATGAAATTGACAATTGTCATCCAGCCAATGGAAGTCAGACCTGCCAAAGCAATCACGGATCGGACGTTACGTGTCAATCGTTGAAATGCAGTGATTGCTAGGTAGGTGGTAAGTAAACCAGTAGTAAACATGAAACCACTCATTACCCAGAAGACGCGACGCAGCCACATCAACAAGCCGGGCATGGTAGCCTGAATCTCAGCAAGGGTCGTACCTATGTAACGGTGATCTTCGGGCAGAAATGGAGGGCGAAGAAAAATAAAGTACAGCCCCAAGCCCATCATAATGATTCCGCTCAAGGCAAGGACGGATGAAGAATAGTGTCGTGTTTTCATTTGGATCCCTTCAATCAAGAAGGCTGATAAGCCTTGATGAGGGGAACTTTGCCAGAGGCTGTTTTGGGAATTTCAGATACGTGCTGAATCTGGATATAGGGTACGCGTGCACCTTCTTGAGCCAACGACTTGCTGATCTGATCGACAAGCGTTTCATCTGGCATCCTGTCGCGCGTGCCAGCGAGTAACACTATCAGGCCGTTATCGGCTTGTTCAATCACCTGCCATCCGCTCACTGGAACGATATCCATAATGCGGTTAAGCACAAGAGGCCGTATCGTTACTTCGCCACCGGAAAGAGAGGGCAAGGTAAGCGTGTCTTCCACTCGTCCCTGAATACTATCTAACACTGCAAACGGCATCCCACAATCGTGAGACTTTGTGCTCACTCGAATACTGTCATTTATTTCATAACGAATGAGCGGTTGCGTGCGGCTGAAGAGTGTAGTAACGAGTATCTTGGCGCCGTACTCTCCTGGAGGTACAGGTCGATTGTGTTCGTCTACGTTTTCGGTGATCACTAGGTCTTCAAAAAAATGCATGTGTCGGCAAGACTGATGTTCAGCTGCGATACTGGCAGTTTCTGTTGCTGCATATTGATTAAAAGGCTCATCACTCCAGGCTTCTGCAGCTCGTTTTCGGGTTTGGGCCGTCAGGACTTCTGATGCAACGTACACGATCTTGGGATTGATGTGCAGCCGGTGCGCAAGCTGTTCTTCAGCCAAGATACGCGCCATCGATGCATAGGCAATCAATACCTCAGGTTGCCACCCATTAAGTTCATCCACCGTCTTTGACAGGGGCTGGCTGGCTGGTACACGCAGGGAGGGTCGCCACCAGCTCTTCACGGTAGCAGATACTTGTGATGACATATGCCAAGGACTGATCGAAGCTACAGTTGCCATTCGCTGACGCTGGGTGAGGTTAATCCGCACTCCTGACCACTCTTGGCCGCGGGCAAACGAAGCCAATATATAAGTCCACTCAGCCTCATCGAAAAGAAAAAATCCGGGTTGACCACTACTGCCTGAGGTTGCATTGACCCAGTAACGATTCTTGTAGCTTTGCCCGGCCCCTCCTTGTGTTGCAAACGCTCGTACATCTTTCAGATGCAGAGATCGATCTGTCACCAGATCATCAAAATGTTCCATCATCAAAGCTTTAGTCAGTACAGGTAATTCATGAAGCGGCCGCCCGATCAGGCCTTTGTGGAACTTTTGGTAAAACGGAGATCTCTCATAAGCATATTGGCGTAAGTGATGCAGGGCTCCAGCCTGATATGCCTCTAATTGCTGGCGTGTCCAATTTTCATGTTTGCGCAGTTGTTCCAGAGTGTGAAGTAATCTGAGCATGATTCGTATATTCATAACGGACTTCCTTTCAATCACTTTCTCTGCCTAAAGATAGCATTGAGTTGATTCAACGACGAGCGCTGATTGGCTAACGCTACGTAGGTAAAACTACTTGCTTATTAAAGACTAAAGATTCGAACCTCTGCTGGGGCGCAGGAATTTTTCTATAGGCCGAAATGCTTATATCAAAACAAGTCGAATGTCGCTGGTGATCCATTAGGTGGACTTATATACTTGAAATGATTTTCTGATAATCAAATCGATTTCACCCAACAAGGACTTGTCGATGATCCAAGAGGCTCAACCCCAGGAATTGAGTAAACCAATTTCTACCGCAGCTGCTTTGGCAAAAAGAGTCGAATATATCGATATTGCAAAAGGGATTGGCATTATATTGGTGGTGATGGGACATAACGATTTTGCGCTGATATCACCTTTCGCTCACAAATTGATCTATTCATTCCACATGCCAATGTTTTTCTTTATGTCGGGTATGTTCTTTAAACCTGATTTGCCTTTTTGGATATTTCTTCAACACCGATTCAAAAAGCTGCTTAAACCATTTTTGTTTATGGTTTTGTTCATCTACTTTACAAGTATATCTTTTTCAAAAGTAAGCATCCTGGAGGCAAGCCGGCGGCTCTTTAAAGCTATGTATGCCAATGGGCATTATTTAGATTGGGTGCAGCTTTGGTTTCTGCCGCACCTGTTTGTAGTAAGTCTCTTCGCCTATTTTTTTGTGCATGTAATTCGCCAAACTCGCCTGTCCCAACTTCGCTGGGTCATCCTGACTGTTTTCTACGTTGTTGGGGTGTTGAGCATCAATCTCTTCTCCCCATTTGAATTCAACTTTTTTGGTAAAGGTTTTACTGTATACGGCCTGCCATTCAGTTTGGACATTGTCCTCGTCAGCGGCTTCTTCTTTATGCTGGCCTATGAACTAAATCAAAAGCGTTATACTTCCCTCTTGGAAAGTCCTTTGACATTATTCATTTCTGGATTGACATTGATTTTCCTGGTCTGGTATTTTCCTTCAAAGATTGATTTCAACATACGGCGCTTTGATTCCCTACCCATCAATACAATTGAAGCACTATTGGGCATCCTCTTTATCCTCACAATATCGAAACAACTGGAACGGATAGGCGGGTTGTCAGCCATATTCAGCTATATTGGTCAAGCATCGCTTATCATCCTTATTTTTCAAGTTCCCATTCAGGATTATTGGGGTCAAAAACTGCTTGCATTGACAAATAACCTGCCGTTGTCCTATTGGATTTCTTTCCTGGCCGGGGTAATTGGTCCAATGGTCATCAATGCATTCTTTATTCGTCCGAACCCTATTGTAAGAGAATGGTTCAATCAGCTAGCGCCGCCAGGGGATAAGCAATTGACCGTGAGCGTGTTTGATTAATTCTATTGGTCAATGATTTGGGTGCTGATGCTTGTTAAGTCACTGTGTCTATGTCTGGTGAGCTCGTACGTTCCTCATACTGCTTACGCCACCCGTACGGAGTCATGCCTCGCGGTTTGTACACCGCCAGTCCGGTAGCAACTAGCAACCCTACTAGGGCAGCCCCGGAAGCCACCACCATTTGGACCTGTAGAGTACGATCGGCATTGGATAGCGCTGCTTCCGTTGCAGCACGCGCTAGATAATTAATTGGCTGCAAATGAACAAGTAAGATTAGGGTCGAAAGAATGTTAATCACAAGCTTTGCCAGAATCCAATAGTGCCTAAATAAGCCCCATGGAGTGCCCAGCGACAGAAGAGGCCCAGTCAATAAGAGCGGGATGAAGCTAAATGGGACAATCACATACCATGTGATCAACTTCATCGCGAGATAGGCGGCACTCACAATCTGAGCATCCTGACTGTTTAGGCCGGCTATGGCGAGGGCAAAAAAGCCAGCGACCGCGCCAAGCCAGCCGACTGTGAAAGTGATATGCGCGGTGCGCACAAACTTGCGAAGACTAGGAGCCAAGGTCATGTTTGTAATATCCTGGAGCGCAGTAGATTGTGTGTAGCTATGAACTTCACAGGATGGTCGACACTGGTGCTGGTAGGTCGCGTGTAATCAACCATGTCAACGACCCACGTGTTGTTCATCTCACTGATCCTATGCGAGCCAAATCCAAAGCCCAGGAGGTGGAGGATGACAACAAGCACTACTAGAACAATGAAGATGATTATAAATATCTTCACCCAACGTGGTGTACCAGGGGGAGATCCTCGGCCGGGCGGTTTCTGATTTTCTGTCATGGTTGTTTCTCCTAGTATTCTTTGAGACGTTGCAGGTATATGCTACGGTATTTCGTGCGTGAGGTCAAATAATCAGGGCGCGCATTTGTTCATTTGTGAACAGCACCGCCGATTGCTGCTCACATTAACCTGGCTGCTGTGCGAGAGTGCCTCCGCTGCCACAGCCAGACCCCCACGAGCTGTCCAATGAAGACCGCGCTGATGATAAGGCCAAGCAAGACTGTGGAAATGGATGTGATACGCAACAGCGCGCCATAAAAGATAGCATGTACGATTACCAGCGCGAACAAGACATAGTTCAAACGCTGAAGGTTCTTCCAGCGCTTGGCTTTGAGTTTCCGCAGGGCAAGATCGTTGGAAATAGCGAGCAACCCAACCACGATCACTGTGGCAGCTAACCCAGTCCAGTTCCCCCAGCCAAAATTGTTGGTCAATGGGGTGCCATTGGGCGCAAAGAAGTAGAAAAGGATCCGTTCGACGAGAGGCGCCGGGGGGCCATGCACAAAAAATCCGGCAATCACATGGATCACGCTGACGATGGCCGCCCACATCCCCACGTCACGGGCCAGATAGCTCGAGATAGGAGTCCGCCTGCGGAGCAGGAGGTTGGCCGGCCCAATGAGGAGCGTGAGCCCGAGGAGCCCAAGGGCGATGTAACCGGTGGCGGTGGTAAACCGCGCGGTGAGCAAGCGGTTTTGGTTCCCGTCAGGGCTTGCGGGTTGGTCCTGGTTGTGCTCCATTGGCGGCGTTGCACTATCTGTTTGCGGCGATCCCTGATGGTTCCCGCCTTGGTGCATCGCTGGGAGCGTGCCAGCTGCCGGTGGACTTTGGTGGTCGGTTGCTTGCGATGCCTGCGGTGGGCCCTGATGACCGGCTACCTGGAAGAGTGGGAGACTCATCCATAGGAAAAGAACCATCGCACTCGCAAAGGCAAGTGGTATATGAAAATGTAGAAAGCGATATCGTAGGTCGCCGTTGGTGCCGCCAAGCGGTTGACCATACGGTTGATTCGAAGGTTGATTGGTCGGTTGCATAATCATTGCTTCACTGAAATCTCACTGTCTAATTCGAAATAAGTGACGCTTTAGCAAGTACTGAGAGGCTAATGGACGATAACCAAAACTTAGCTTCCACCGAGACTCCTGCGTGGACGCCCCTACCTAGCATTATAGGTAACAACAGGCCATAGGGCATGACCCATAGAAGGCAGCGGAGAGAAGAAAAGGGCTATTTTTGCAAGACAGGAGGGAGTGAAAGGAGGATGCTAACTACGCCCCTTTGGGCGTGGCAACCAGCCACGAGCGATTCCATAGGCCGCGGCCTGATGTCGGTTGTGGAGATGAAGCTTTGAGAGAATGCTCTTCATGTGATTCTTGACCGTGTGCTCGCTGACCACCAGACGCTCAGCGATTTCGGCATTGGAGAGGCGCGCTGCCACCAACTCTAGCACATCCATCTCTCGGGCGGTGAGCACTTCTCCAGGCCCGCAAGGCTCTGCTTGGCCGCGAATCTCTTCCAAGATCCGGGCAGCCATACGACGCGAAATCGCGGCCTCGCCCCGCGCCAGGCCCCGGAGCTGCTTCAGGAGTTCCCAGGATCGCACGTTTTTGAGCAAGTAGCCTTGTGCGCCTACCTTGATAGCCTCAAAGAGAGTCTCAGTATCGTCATGTACTGTTAGCATTACGATGTTAATTTCAGGCATTTCCATTTTCAGCCGCTGGGTTGCCGTAACGCCATCCTCTCCTGGGAGTTCGATATCCATCAGTACAACGTCTGGTTGAAGCGTACGTGCCTGCTTTAGGGCGCTCTCAGCGTCTTCGGCCTCCCCAACAACGATGAAATCGTCCTGATAGGAAAGTAGCGAGGTGAGTCCCTCGCGGAAGAGTGCATGGTCGTCAACCAACAGAAGTCGCAGGGGCTTCATGCCCGTTCTTCTTTCTCATTAATGGAATAGGTATGGTGGCAGTAACTTGTGTGCCCGAACCGGGCTGACTATTCACGTGGAAGGTGCCGCCGAGGGCCTCGACCCGCTCTCGCATACTTGTCAGGCCCAAGGGACGCGTCTTCCCGTTATTCTGCTTGCCAGGGGTGAAACCCTGGCCATCATCGGCAATGACGACTCTGAGCTGATCCGGCCCATGGGAGCTGAGGGTGACCGTTGCCTCTCGTGCTGCGGCATGTTTGCGAATGTTGGTTAGGGCTTCCTGGATGAACCTGAAGATTTGGAGCGCTGCGGGAGGTGAGAGTTGGTCAGCCGCGTCGTCCGTTTGTAATCTCGTGGAAATCTGGTGCCGCTCTTCAAACTGGTCCGCATAATCTTGTAGTGCGCCGACCAACCCGCGTTCCATGACATTGGTGCGGAGCCCTGCAATGGACTCTCCAATATCCTCATAGATTTCGTCGGCAACCCCGTGTAATCGCTCCAGCTCTGTTTCCGCCTCCTGTGGTCGGTCAGCCTCCACCAGTTCCTTGATTGTATCCAGGCGCAAGAGAAGATCCGCGACGAGCTGGGCCACTCCATCATGGAGTTCCCTGCTCAGCCGCTCCCGTTCCTGCATCACGGCGTTCATGGTCAGCATATCCTGTTCTCGGGCTAATGCCTCAGCCTGGAGTCTCCCTAGAACCCGGAACAGGGTCTCTGCAAAAATATAGGTGAGTACCAGGAGCAGGAATGCCACGAGCAGATTCTCTGAGAGTCTGCTCGTCGTGACTGGGTGCCCGAGCAGGCTATGGCCCACCATGGCTGCAAGAGGAGGCGTAAAGATCATAAGCCATTTGAACCACAGTAGTCTGCGGTGTGCCATGATCGAACGATTCATTGGAAGCATGACATTTCTCCAGAATAATTTAAGGCGTCCTATTCACAGACTATCGCGTTTCGCCGAGGAAGTCAATAATCAAAGCATGAGAAAAGAATAGGCTATCATATCTGTATGATAGCCTATTCTTTTCTTAGACTCAAAATCTATCTTAGTGTTGTAAGTTCCGCGTGTCATTTTCAGTGGCAATCCGCCATTGCCATCCAGTGAGGGCTATGATGAGTCCACCAATTAGACTCAATATGGAAATGGCCAAAGTTGCGTCAAACCAGAATTCCATTGGAAAAAGTCGAATGAGGGTATCTGAGTAAGAGAACAACCATGAACCTGGTTTGAAGAAAAACAAGTGGAACATTTCAAACCAAAATTGCCAAGCGAAGACTGCAAGCAAGCCAATGGACAGGATGAACCCGGAAGTCAAAAGTCCACCTGACTGGATCGCCGACGCAAGCATCTTCCACTCTCCTTTTTGCCACAGCATAAATCCGAAGAAGAGGACCAAAATAAAAGCGGCTTGCCAGACCTGAAAAATAGATTGAAATACCGCTCGAACATCAACCATGTGTGATATCTCGCGCGGGTTGTAAACGGGCGTACCGTTCAAGGTTTGTTTTGAGAGTTCGTCATTGGGAAGATGAGTACGCACATAATGAATGTTCGTTGAGGCAAGGATGAAACGTTGTTGGTTGGTGAAACCAAACGGATCGGATGGAAAACTGGCCTTGCCGTATTCAAAGGCCAAAAACTTGTCAGTGGCTAGTAAGCGTACTGCAGCAGTGATGATCAGAATTGGTATGAGTAGGATGAGAAACAGCTTCAGAATTCTGGTTGTTCGACTTGGCATAAAAACGTCCTCTCAATAGAGATAGTTTTCAAAGATTGTATGGGATTTGTGAAGATCGTCGAAGCGCGGTTTTGCCTACTCGGAGATAAGTGCTTTTGCTTATTATGGATAAGCGCGCGCTAACCAATCCACAGGATTCACCTGCACACCACCGACCCACACTTCCCAATGCAAATGAGGACCAGTCGTGCGACCCGTTGCCCCACCCAGTCCAATCAGTTGTCCAGATTGAACGAGGTCGCCGGGTTTGACGAAGATCTCCGACTGGTGATTGTAGGCCGTATAAACGCCCCAACCATGGTCGATGACCGTGACCATGCCGCGCACGGTCAGCAAGCCGGTGTAAACGACCTTGCCAGCAGCGACAGCATAAAGTTCGGTTCCAACCTGGCCGCAGAAGTCGAGGCCCCCGTGGAAGAAATCGTAAGCACTGCCGTTGTATGACCGGCGGGTGCCAAAAAACGAGGTTCTGCAATTTGTGAGTTCAGCCGGCACAGGGCTGGCAAGCAAGCCGTCCCACATCTTTTCAGGCGTGACTGGTGTGCCTAGAGATTCCCATAATTCCATCTCAGGATTGGTTACCGACGGGTCGATGGTGACCGGATCGACTTCCAGGCTTGGATCGTAGACGAAGTTCGCATCCTGGATGAGGACATCCTGTGAAAAAGCGAAGCGTTGTCTGTTGGGGAGTTCGCCCTCCAATGCCAGTGGATAAGGACCAGGGGGCGTCAGCGCATGGATGCCTTGCAAGGCAACATAACCGTACTCCTGCGGGAAAAAGTTCAGAGTGCGATCAGCCAGTGAACCGCGCATTGTAATACCCGGCGCTGCATAGACTTTGATCACCGCTGTCCCTCCCTGGATCATGAGCAATGGATCCACCTCGACCTTTGTGATGGCATCCGGTAAAACATTTGGCGCGTCTGTTTGAGAGTCACCAGCAACGCGCAGCACATCGCCGGGCAGAACTGTCCATGTGCCTGGCAGGTTAATATCCAAAGCCAACGACCATGGATCTTCATTGCCTACTAGAGGAAGCTCTAGCAAAGATTGCCCTGATGCTAAATTGGCGCGCCCTGCGAGAGCCAAGTTTTGATTTTCTGTCATGGGAACGATTAGCGTCGCGCCAGCGTATAACTCAGACGGACTGACGAAGTGATTGAGGCGGGCAAGGGTCACGCCTGAAAGAGCATAATGACGACTTAAACTACGAATAGTCTCTCCATAAGCGACTGCGACTGTATCCAAACGTCCGCTTACGCCAGTCAAGCCAGGGATGACCAAACGAGCACCAATCACAACTTGGCCCGGATCGCTGACATTATTCGCTCGCTGCAAATCTTCGAGACTTACTCCGAAACGCGCGGCGATCTCCCAGAGCGAATCGCCTTCCTGGACGATATAGTACGGTTCATCCTGGCTTCCGTCCTGCGCTTTGGCAGGAGAATACAGAGCCACTGAAAAAAGGATCGCGAGAGAGATGAGAACTAGTCTTGAAAATTTCATCCGGATTTGCTTTATAAATTTTGATAAGCAACCATTTTGAATAGATCGTGGTGAGCATGCAGGAGAGGGATCAAGCGATGTAAACGCTGACATTGTACAGCTACCAGTACGCGGCGTCCGCTGTCCCGCTTAACAGCGCGGACGATATTCTCAACAAGCTCTTGATTTTGTATTTCCCACGCGGCGCGATCTTTTGCAGTCCAAAACATTTCGGTAAGCCAACAGACTGTATGACAGAACGTGCCGAACCAGTTTCCGTTGATAGTCTTCACATCATCGGCTTGAATTTGACCCCAGCGCAGAAGTCGGTCGAAGTTCCGTACGACGCCATGTCTCCAGCCCGAGTCGGGTGTGAAATCCGTATATTGCTCGGGGCTCGGAGCAACTGGGATTAAGATGATGTCCATGGACGCAATCGTCGGCGCTAATGCCTCCCGGACCTCGAGTGCAGCTTGCGCAAAGTCACCGCGTTCCCAATCTTCTCTGGTAATTTCAGCACATAATAAATCGGGTGAAACATCCGCGACGATTTTCTGCAAGCAGTTCAAGTCATAACTGATGGGTTGTCTGTGAAGCTCAGACATTGTTCCAAGTATCGCAAGATGGGTTCTAGAGGCGTTCATATTTAAGCAGGATAATAGTGAAGTCGAATGTGGCAAAGCGCAAAACTGCTTGAATTCATCGAGTAAAACTACCTGATTCTGACAGCCATCAACATGGCTTCGGTACGTGAATGTACACCCAGGCTCAAGTAGATGTTTGCTAGGTGACCTTCCACA
>DASWEH010000001.1:0-5705 GCA_036394895.1 Anaerolineales bacterium | reverse complement strand
CACTTTCGGCTTTAGAATTTCAAGTTCGCGCTCAAGATAGGGCTGACAATTATTTAATTCCTCCCGAGTAGGCTTGTTATCGGGAGGAGCACAACGCGCCGATGCTGCGATATATAGGTCTTTTAGGATGAGACCATCATTGCTTGATACCGCCGTCGGTTGATTTGCAAACGCGGCCCGATACAACGCTGGATACATAAATCCGCCTGACGCGTCACCGGTAAATGAACGTCCAGTCCGGTTCGATCCATGTGCGCCCGGTGCAAGCCCCACGATCAAGACACGCGCCTTCGGATCACCAAATCCAGGCACAGGCTTGCCCCAATATTCCTGATCGATATATGCCTTGCGTTTGACGCGCGCCACTTCCTCACGCCATGCAACTAGGCGCTCGCATTTTCGGCAGGAAATGATTTCCTGATTAAGTTTCTCAAGCTCAGATTTATTTGTCATATGGTTTAGTATCAAGGTAAATTTGCCGAGCAATTGTACCTGACACCTAATACATGATACTTGATACTTAGAGAATCAACATCGCATCCCCAAACGAATAAAAACGATAACCTTCTCGAATGGCAATTTCGTAGGTTTCAAGAATCTTATCCCGCCCCGCAAATGCGCTGACCAACATCAGCAGTGTGGACCTCGGCAAATGGAAGTTCGTGATCATTGCATCCACGACTTTGAATTGATAGCCTGGGAGGATGAAGAGGGAAGTTGCGCCTATGTAAGCCGGGATGCGCGAAGCGTCCCGCCCTACCTTTGCTGATTCCAACGTTCTTACTGATGTCGTACCCACTGCAATCACTCTCCCACCTGCCTGCTTGGTTTGATTGATCGAATCCGCGGTTTCTGGTGGAAGTTTGCACCACTCGGTATGGATGACATGTTCTTCAGGGTTTTCCTCAGTCACTGGCGCAAACGTATCCAAACCCACATGCAACGTGACGTAAGCGATCTTTACAGCTTTGGCTTGCAACTCCTCCAGCAGACGCGGCGTGAAGTGCAGTCCAGCTGTCGGCGCGGCTGCGGAACCTGGCTCACGTGCATAGACCGTTTGATAGCGCTCCGGGTCACTCAACTTCTCATGAATATATGGCGGAAGTGGAACGTTCCCCACTTTCGAAAAGTATGGCTCTATCGGTTCAGAAAATTTGATCAGTCTCTCTGAACCATCGAGTATTTCAATGATCTCCACTTGGACTCCAACGTCTCCAGACGTTGTGCTTTTCTCATTAATCCAACGACTGGAGTCGTCGGACTCCAAAATCAACTTTTTGCCTACGCGCAGACCTTTACCACCTACCAAAGCTTCCCAGGTCAATTCATCGCGGCGGCGCAAGAGAAGGATTTCTACGCGGCCGCCTGTTTCTTTACGAGCATAAATCCGTGCCGGGATGACGCGCGTTTGGTTCAAGACAAGCAAATCTCCTTCGCGCAGGTAGTTACTCACATCACGAAAAATACGATGCTCTATTTCTCCAGTATCGCGATGCAAGACGAGCAAACGCGACGAATCGCGCGGCTCGGCAGGAGTCTGCGCGATGGAAGATTCAGGGAGGTTGTAGTCGAAGTCGGAGGTTTTCATAACGTTTGAACATTTCAACGTAGTAACGTCAAACGCTATTTGTTGAGGAATCTGATAATCACATTCAAAATAATTGTGAGCAAAATTGAAAGCACGATGGAAGTCACAACCGGAAAATAAAACGATCCATTCTTGCCTTCAATACGAATGTCTCCGGGCAACCTTCCCAAGGGAATTCCAAATTTTGCGGCGAGGTACACTCCCCCACCGATCAGGATCAATACAATTCCGCCAATCACTAAGAAACGAGCAATATTTTCCATTTTTATTTCTCCGTCTATGGTGTAATAGCTTCGCCATAGACCTGAATCTCTTTCCAAGCAACCCAAGAAGGGCTGAGGATCGTCTGGATACGGATCTGGATCACATTTTCTAGGGGCAGTTCAGGTCTGAATACAAGCCAATCATTATCATTTGTTGAGCTTTGAAATTCATGCACAGTTTCATAGTCATCACCACTGGAGCTGCGTACTTGCACGCGCTGAGTCGTATTCCCTGCAGGATATTGAGCCACCAATAAACGAATCTCCGTGATGCGATAACTTCCCTGTAAATCTACTTGAATCCATTGAACAGCACCCTCACCCGCAATCCACTGCGTGCCTACATTATCATCTACTGCGTTCTCAGGAGGTTGTTCTGGCAAGCTTCGTGAGGCAGTGACAGGTTTACCATATGCGAGGTTATCGTTCGGTATCTCTACTGCCACACAAGGATCAGGTTGATTGGCTGGCGCGAACAAATTCAGCAAATAATACTCTTCATCCACCAGGCCCCAGGTCTGGTCACCCACACTAGGATCGGCAGGATAATATGTCCAATATAGCCAGCCATCAAATCCAACCTGGCAGGAATCGGCAATCCAAGTTGTCAGTGCACGCGCCGCAGAACCGATTTCAGAATAAATATGACGGAACGCGCCATATTCTCCCATCAGGATTGGTTTGGCATCATAACCCAGCATACCAAAGTGTTCTACGTGACTCTGAAGACTGGGGCCACCGGGGTAGGCATGAAAGTCAAAGAAGTCAAGCTCAGATTTTTCCAGCAGAGAGGCTGTCTCAACATACCAATCCGGCGCGGCGATTTCAGGGGCAAAGAATCCCATTGTGACGAGCGCCGTGGGATCATGCTTCAAAATCTCCTCTTTCATTTGAGCGATGTAATAAACAATTCCATCACTCACCATTTGCGTCTTTTGATTGGAAATACCCATGTCATAAGAGCCAGTTGTCATTTCAACTACGCCACTGGTCATTGAAAGAGGCGGTTGGTCACGGAACATCCATTGCTCGTTGAGCAACTGCCATCCTAGCACGGCATCAAAGGCCGCGTTGCGTTCAACGAGTCCAGTGAGCAGATCGCTCCAATAGCGACGGGTAGCGGTAATGGCCTGAGGGCGGAGATAGTAAGAGTTACGGTATCCGGCAAAAGTCCCACCTGAGCCAAAGTTGGCTTCTTCCGCATAGCCGCCTTGATCGGGCAAGTCATTTGATGTAAATAAGATAAATATACTAGTCTCTTTTCCAACAGACATCATATGCGCGATGTTATCAAGATATTTAGGGTTCAGCCCGCTGTTATCATCATCACCGATACACCCTAGCCCCTTATTGCATTGATCGAGGAAAACGCGGACGGTGTTGTACCCCAAATTTGCAAGCGTGGCGAAATCTTTGCGTGTACGGTCTGGATCATAAGTTCCCACGCGTAAAAGCAAATTTGTATGACTACCTCCTGCCGGCACAAAAACATAGTTCGCGCCGCGCGGTATAAATTTCTCATTAGTTTGTTTGTCATAGAATTCCCCCACACCATTCACTTGACGAATATCAATTCGATGCTCCGCTTGTTGTTGAGGAATGTTTAATGTCGGTTGTGTTAGGGAAGTTGGAGTGGCGAAAGGTTTGTTTGCCGTGGGCGTAGGTAACTTTTGAGAGGGCAGTGAATTACAAGAAGTTAATACGAATGATATAAGGACAACCAAGCGTAGGACTGGAGCAGAATGAAGCATGCCATACTCCTTATACCAATCGAGGCTGATCATCCTCGCGCAAGAACAAAAGATTCTTATGGCGCAGAAGCAGGCACATTAAAGATAGAAAGTTTCGGTTCTGCACCCACATTACGGAACATAACGACGCCTTCCGGCGTTTCTCCTGAATTCCGCATTTCATCGAGAGCTTCACGGCTTTTCCAAACCGAGATGATTCGCCACAATGTCTGGTCAGCTACATCTTGAAGCAAAAAGGTTTGAAGCATTTGGGGAGGCAATTGAGCAGTTCTGTTTTTATAATCATCCTGGAAGGCAGTCCAATTTTCCGCTCCTACATGTGCTTCAAGGATTGTGATTACCATATCAGCTCCTTAAATGAGAATCTAAAGCAGCCTTTGTTGTCCCTCTTCACGATACTGTAATTTCAAGTGTTCATAAGCGGACTTGGTGGCGATGCGTCCCTGGGCAGTACGGTCGAGGAAACCGAGTTGGAGGAGATAGGGCTCAACGACATCCATGATCGTATCCTGCTCCTCGCTGATGGAGGCAGCAATCGTGTTCAAACCGACCGGTCCGCCCCCATATTTATTAATAATTGTCTTGAGCACTCTGCGGTCAAGATCATCCAGACCAAGTGGATCGACTTGTAATAAGTCAAGTGCTTCTTTGGCGATCTTAGAGGTGATTTTCCCGTCCGCGCGGACCTGGGCATAATCGCGGACTCGGCGTAACAAACGCAACGCCACGCGCGGAGTTCCGCGGGCGCGGCGCCCGATCTCTTCCACGCCGCCAGGTTCCACTCCCACTTTCAGCATCCTTGCTGCCCGCTCGACAATCAACTTCATGGCCTCTAAATCATAGTAGTCCAAACGATAGACGGCGCCAAAACGCGCGCGTAATGGCGCGGTGACCAAAGCCAACCTCGTCGTCGCGCCGACTACTGTAAAGCGCGGCAGTTTCAAGCGGATTGACCGCGCCGAGGGTCCCTTGCCAATCACGATGTCCAGCGCGAAATCTTCCATGGCGGGATACAGCACCTCTTCCACGGCGCGCCCAAGGCGATGGACTTCGTCAATAAATAGTACATCTCCTGCGCGCAGGTTGGTAAGGATGGCTGCCAGATCGCCCGCGCGCTCGATGGCGGGACCCGCGGTCACTTTGACATTGACGCCCATCTCGTTGGCAAGGACATGGGCGAGAGTCGTCTTACCCAAGCCCGGCGGACCGTAAAACAAGACATGATCCAACGCTTCACCGCGTTGACGCGCGGCGGCAATCAGGATGGCAAGATTTTCTTTAACCTGATTTTGTCCGATCAGGTCAGCTAATTTTTGCGGACGAAGCGCGTTATCCACGCGATCGTCAGGTTTGGATTCAGGGTCTAAAGGACGAGGTCGCCCCGCCCCCGCTGGTTGGTCTGTGGTCATATGTTCTATTATACTGTGTCAAATGTCGTTACGAGCGTTCTTTGCGAAGCAATCTCCTTTTAAATGCATAATTTTTGTCGAGGAGCCTAAACTGTTTAGTTGGAGATTGCTTCGCCCTGCGGGCTCGCAACGACATGATTCCCCTTAAATTGAGCAGGGATGACAACCTACGTCATCCCTGCTGTATACTCGTTGGCAGTCTGGCGATCTTTGTCTACCGACTTTAGACCCATGACTTTGCGTCACTAAGTTTCCTTAGTTTTGCTTTTCGGTTAGCTGGTCGGTCTTGACTAGTATTACTAATTAGCATACTGGTTTTAGACGCCTGGCTTTGCGTCACCGTCTTTCGGCGGTTTTGCTATTTTCGGCAGTCTGGCAATCTGTTCACAAAAACCAATCAGTGAGTTTAGACCCATGACTTTGCGTCACTAAGTTTCCTTAGTTTTGCTTTTTGTCCGAGCGGATTTATTATCGCGCAAAAAAATTTGGATTTCAATACATGATTACCCTAATTTGGGTTTTCTAATTATTTTCTAATTGTTTGCTAATGATACAAAGCTCACTTCAACGCCAAGATTGGCAGTCCCAGCCTAAGAAAAATTATTCATACGCTAATACTTCTCGAATGGTCAGCCGGGCAGCGTTCCGTGCAGGCAAAATACTTGCGAGGGCAGACAAAGCCAGTACCAGTCCA